>NZ_JAWWCF010000001.1:0-56345 GCF_033720595.1 Lishizhenia sp.
AGAAGGAAAACTCTACGCCATCGCCAGAGGTTATGTGCCTTTAGAAATGGTAGAAGAGAACTTGAAGAATTTGTAAAAGTTTTGAAATATAGAATTACTGAAGGGCCCGAAAGGGCCTTTTTTGTGCTTTAATTAATAGGTTTAAACTAGGTTCCCGAGCGGAGTCGAGGGGCCGAACTACCTAAGCAAGATAGGTCGAACGCTAGAGGACGACTATTAATTTCGAATTTCCAATTTATTACGGGGCTTATAACGGGCTCTCCGCTATAGTCCTTTGTTGCTTTTGTTTTGCGCTTTAGCCTAAACCAAGCTTCTAAAGTCGCTTTTTATAGGCCAAGCTCCAATACATAAGCACCTTCAGGCGCTGCCGCTGCTATCCCTAAGCCAAATCAGTTTGGAGAGTGGGTAGGGAGTATGGAATAAAGTTATGAGTGTAGAGTTATGAGTTTTTAATAATAGGTTCCCGAGCGGAGCGATGCACTGAGCATTTGTCGAAGTGTCGAGGGGCCGATACACCTTTATATCAATTCCACAGAACCAACGCCCTTCCTCAAACGTTCATATCACATGACAAACGACGAACATTTATTAGCCCTTCGTACTTTCGAGGCAGAGATCAAAGACAATAAATCTGAGGTAGAAGAATTTCAGCACCGCGTTTTACGTCCTGTTCTAAAACATTTGAACGATAAATTATGGACGCTAATTAAGGCGGATACCCATTTTCAACTGCTACTCAAAAAGAGTTTACCCTCTAAAGAAAAAGAACTTCAATTGCGCAATTTCATAAAAAAGAACAATGCCTTTAAATACGAAAGTATAGGTATGACCTGCGCACTTTTTACTACGGAAGAATTTGAGTTTTATAGGGAAAACAAAAGGGATTTGGATAAACGAATTACGCAAATGGTGGAGGAGAGAGTGGTGAGTCAGTTTTGAGTATAAACACCTTTTATTTATCTTCCTATCCGAACAAGTCTACTTATTATATTGCGAAATTTTTAATGCATAATTACTTCTTCAATAATTCTATTCTGTTTTTTATTTTGAACATGTTTTGAATCTTCGAACAATTTACTATTCTTCAAAGAGGGGAATATTTTTGAAGCGCGAATAAGCATTTTTTTACCGGGGAAAAGAATATCTTCTTTTGCAGCGAAAATGGTAATCGGAGTTGTTATATTCTTTGCTTTCTTAGAATCTATAATTGGTACTGGTGTAAAATCCATTTCAAATTCAGGAATCACTTTCTGAAGAAATGCTAAAGCAAACTTATCCCGGTCGGTGAAAAGGTTGGATAAGAATTTCTCTAAATGCGCCATTTTATTTGATTTCATGAATCTTTTCATAGGTATAAACACTTTGAATAATGCTTTTAATGGATTACCGTTTACAATGTAAGCAGGTGCAGATAAAAACACTTCCTTGATCTTACTTTCATCATGCTCCAAAGTTTTTAAAATTACCAAACCTCCAAAGGAGAAACCTGCCATTGTTACGTTTGTGATATCGAGTTCTGTAATAATCTCATTCATCCATTGTCCATAAGATTCGTCTTTCATACTGGGCCTTGTTTCTGCACTTTTATTCGGCTGAGCAATAACATCTACAGCGTAAACTCTGAATTTTTGATGCAGGTTAGGATAAGTTTCCAATGCTACTGGGGCGCATCCGTTTGAACCATGCACAATGATTATTGGTGGATTCAAAGGGTTTCCAGTGACTATGATATTGGTGTTTCCAAAACTGGTTTTTATTGTTTGGAATTCGAAATCAATGTTCAGGCTCTTTAGCTTTCTATCATAAAGTTTAAAGATTTCCTTTTTTCCTTTTTCTGATTTAAATAATGATTTCATTTATGATTTTTTTGTTTAATGTATCCAATTAAGGCTCCGATAGAAATACCAACTGAAATTCCTATGGCAAGGCTGTCCAATATCATTCCTATGGCTGCGCCAATACCTGTTCCTATAGCGATACCTGCAGCTACATAATTTGTTTGTTTCATTCTCTCATGTTTATTGATTTGCTCATGCTACTACAACACTCACTTTATTCGCCTTTCTTGATTTTAGATAAGTTTTAAAACTAATCCTTCTTGTGTGTAAAATGTTATTCAATGAGAAAGGGTTATAATGATATTTCCTCGTTTATGTCCTAATTCCACATAATTATGGGCCTCAGTAATTTTATCAAGGGGAAAAACTTTATCAATAACCGGTTTAAGTTTACCCTTTTCTACCAATTCTTTAAGTTTTAAAAATGCCTTTTTTGGAGTTTTGGGAACACCTTTGTCAATGGATATGTATTTTCCTCCAGTGGTTAGCGCCAGTTTGCTTTTTTCTTTTAAGGTTGATGACTTACTGTTTCCAACTGCGTCGATTACGTATTTATAGGTGTCCAATTCATGCTCTGCATTTTCTGCGGTGTAGTCAATTACCATGTCTGATCCCAATGAGTTAACGAGTTCAAAATTTCTTTTACTACAAACGCTTGTTATTAGTGCTCCCTCGTTTTTGGCAAGCTGTAATGCCGCGGTTCCAATGCTTCCAGATGCTCCGTAGATAAGTACTTTATCACCTTTTTTAATTTTAGTTTGGTTTATTAGGTGAGAAGCCAATAATCCACCATAAGGAATAGCAGCAGCCTCTTCAAAACTTACATTTTCTGGCTTGGTAGCGATGTTCCAATCCTGTGGCAAACAAATAAATTCTGCATAAGATCCAAACCTATTTTTCATAGGAGAAATAGAACCGTATGCGAAAACTTCATCTCCAATATTAAATGAATTAACTTTAAAACCTTTATCCACAACTACACCAGATGTTACCATTCCTAAAACAGGATTTCTGGGTTTTCCGAAACCAAAGATCAGTTGAAGTATAAATTTGGAAACAGGAGGTTCGTTCAACTTACGAATAAGGACATCACTTGCGGTTACTGAAGTCGCTTTTATACTTATTAGTACTTCATTTGCCTTGGGTGTTGGTTTCTCAACATCACCCATTACCAGGTGTTCAGACCCTCCGTATTTAAGGCATTTAATCGCTTTCATAATTAATCTTGTTTAATTGACTTTAATAACTTCAATAATGTTGGGTGCATAGGTTTAAAAGCAGGGGAAATGATTATTGTTTTTACTAAAACCTATACCCTATACGTAAGTGCATGTTTAATTCTAATTCAGTTTTATCCTTTGGATACCCTGCACGTTCGGCAAAGGTGTGACTAAGACCCACACCAAGACCTGCTTCGTAATTAAAATGTTTTCCTAAATTTCTTCTAATACCCCATGTTGGAATAATGGAGAAATCACTTACAACAGGAGCATTGTCAGGGTTGAACAGTACAAACCAGTCAGGGTGAAAGCTTGTTTTTAAAGCGATAAAATCACCACTGTTTCCATCAATTCTTTTTGAATTTTGTGAGCGTCTTTTGAGGTTATAGTAATATCTTGGTTCAATAACTATAACAGGTGTAAGTAGGAAAGGAGAATCATAATCATCATAATAAGTAGTTTCCCAAATACCAAAATCAAAACCAATTTCGGTTCTTAGTGCTATGCTGTTAACTAATTTGACTTCATTATATACCCAGCCCCCTAAAACGCCAGTTTGTATTCCAAATGTAGATCTTTCAACACTTATGTTTTGAGCTTTTGAGACTAGCGTTAGTCCTGTTAGTATTATAATTAATAAAGTTTTTTTCATAATAAATGACTTTTAAAGATTACGAGGACAAAGGTCGATGTTCAAGGCTCTATAAAGGTTCGTAATCTCAAGTGTATGTTCGCAATTACATATCCGAACCAAGACCTATAATTCGGAACTTCTCTGCAGCTGAACCTCCTCATATTTGTTCTTGATTGTGAAAATCAGTCATTTAACTCGTATTGTCATAAATGATAATATCAATTAAAAACAGAATCAAATAATAGTTTAAACTTTTAATCAAGAAAAAATGAAAAACAGCAATTTATTAGTAGTATCATTTCTTTTATTGTCAACCGCATCTATAGCACAACTTACAGGTGATAGTAAACCAAAATTCGAGATGAAACGTAACCACATTCAGTTTGAATTAGGTACAGGGTCTGGTAAAATCGAAGATAAGCAATTGTCTATTGACAGGATAAAGTACAGTTCAGTTAGTGCTCAATTGGGATACGAACATCACTTGAAAAATGATTTCCGTTTTCAGTTTTATCTGTCCAACGATGCTACCAAGCTTAAACAGAAAAGTGAGGGACTTGATGCGCCTTATGTTGCGTTTGAATCGAGCCTAGGTTTTTTGGCGCCAGTGGTGAAGACTAAGGGTGGTTTCAACATGCACTTGGGAGCTAGCTATGCTTTTAGTACTCGCTTTGCTAATTGGGAAAAACGTAACCTGACTGATGGCAACTTCAGTTCACTTACGGCGCATCACTTGAATGTCGCTATGCAGTTCGAATATAAAAAGGATAGATGGCGCACTACATTGGGCTTGAACATGCCAATAATGGCACATGTCTACAGATCTACTGACCCCACGATAACGATAGTCAATGGCGAATTCTCTCCACTTTTTGAAAATGGAAAAAGAGCTACACCTAAAAACTACAAAGTTCCAGAAGCGAGGTTGATGATAGGTTATAAGGTGACTAATTTCTTGGAATTGAACCTTAACTATGACTATAAACAAATTAATAGTTCTTTTGGAGCAGATATAAAACAAGTAGAACATCAGGTACGCATGGGAATAGTGTTCAACTTCTAAATCATTAACTGAGGTCCCTTATTTTGTAATAAAGAGTTAATTAAAATCCCCTCCTACTGTGGTGGGGTTTTTTGTCTTAGGCAAAGTATTAGTCTTTCAGAAACTGTTTTGGCGTAAGACCTGTTTCTTTTTTAAAATAAGTGTTGAAAACAGTTTTTGAGTTAAAACCACAGTCGTAGGCAATGGACATAATCGTGAGATGTGCATTCTCAGGAAGTTTGGCTAAATATTTAAACTCCTCTATACGGTAATGATTGATGAACTCATTGAAATTCTTGCCTATTATATCGTTCAGTAACCAGGAAAGTTGGTTGGCATGCATACCCAATTCATCCGCTAATGTGCGTAAGGAAAGGTTTGGGTTCAGATAGGATTTTTCGATTTCTATACGTTGCTGAAGTTTAGCTTTGAATTTAACTGTAGCTTCCTCATCAAGGAGACCTTTTTTTGTAGTTACTTCTGTATACAATTCAAAAAGTTCTTCAGGAAAGAGTTTTTTATGAAACTCTGAATATCTGGGATCACCTTTAATTGGGTTGACCAATGGATCTGTGTATCGGAGCAAAAGCATTGGAGATTTGGTTTCCATTGCTTGTGAAACCCAATCGAAAGCATTCTCAGTTTCTCCTAGAGCGCAATACAAAAGGAAAAGGTAGGAACTAGCTGTAAATCCATCTGAAACCTTTGCTTGCTCCACCAAAGCATTTCGGTATTTTTCTGTGCTTTCTATGTCCTTGTTAATTGCGTAAGATAAGGCAATGGCACCGGTTTTTTCTTCCTTAATAAGAATTTCGGGAGGCATTGCATTGAAAAAAGGAATTACCTCATGGCTTCGTCCCATCATAAGAAGACAAGTAGCTTTGACTGATAGCACAGGTATGTTCTTTGGACTGAACTCTAAACATCTATCCAATTTCTTTAAGGATTTGTTATAATCCTCTAACATATAATCCAAGTAACCACTAAAGAATTGGGTTTCATGAGACAATGGGTCCAGAGTGAGCGCGATATCCAAATGCTTTTTGGCTTTTTCTTTTTGTCCAGCCAAAACATAGAGTAAAGCCATGAATTGCTGTGCTTCTACATAATTAGGATTTAGCTCAATGGACTTTGAATTAAGTTCAAATGCCCTTCGATAATTACCCTCGGTAAAGAAAGCAATATTAGCAAGGAGGCAATATGCATTTGGTAATTGGTCGTTCAGTTGCACTGCTTGGTTTGCTAGTGCAGCAGCTTTCCCCCAGCCCTCCTCAAAAGAAATATATCCACAAGTTGCCAGAAAACTATAAGCATCGCCAAGTCCTACCAGTGATTTTGCATGATTCGGATCTTTCTCCAGCGCTTCTTCATAGAAAGTAATAGCGATTTGAACATCCTCTGGATTCCACTTGTTTTTGTAAAACGAGGCTTTTAGCGAATATTCGTATGCATCAATACTCTCAGTTTGTTTTTCAACCAAGTGTTCGTTGATTTCAAGGTGACCGAAATGCTCCCTCAATCGATCTGCAATCAACAAACTAATTTCATCCTGAACTTCGAAAATATTTTCAAGTTTTCTATCCCAAGATTCTGACCAAAAGTGAAAATCCTCTACTGCGTCTATTAACTGAGCAGTTATGCGTACGGAATCACCGAATAATCGGACGCTACCTTCGAGCAAGGTAGAAACCCCTAAATCTTTTCCAATATTGCGAATGGGAATGTTTTTCCCTTTGAAATGAAAGGCAGAGGTTCTAGATGTAACTTTCAATCCATCAATCTTCGCTAAAGCATTGATAATCTCTTCCGTGATACCATCACTAAAGTATTCATTCTGCTCATTCGCACTCATGTTCACGAAAGGAAGAACGGCAATTGTTTTATCATTTATGTTGCTATGAACGTTCACTTCTAATCTGCGGATAATGGATTCTCAAATGTAATACAACAGATAGTATATGCCAAGAAGGTCAAAAGCTATTGATAGCTTTTTAATTTTATTCTAAACCAATTCAAGGTGTTTATATTAAAAGATAAGCAGTATTTACTAAATGGAGGAAATATGTTACTACTACCACTTATTTAAAATAAACAGTCCTTTTTTCTATGTGTGGAGATTTTTGCGACGAAATTTCAACTCCCTACTCACACTCCAAACTGACTTACCCTTCTTTCTTTGGGCTTTCTGCTTTAGGTTTTCCTCCTCCTTTTTTCCCTGGTTTCTTGTAGAATTTCTTTTTCCCTGAGAACTTTTTGTTTTTAGACCTTGCCGGAGCATCTTTCCAAACGGGACCCGGTTCCATACCTTCTGGCAATGCTAGTTTTGGAATAGAAGATTCTATCAACTTTTCTATGTTGCGCACGCGGAACATGTCCTTTTCGTTCACCAAAGTAAAGGCTTCTCCCTTTGTATTTGCACGGGCAGTTCTACCTACTCTGTGTACGTAATCGGCAGCATCATGGGGCACATCATAGTTGATGACCATGTTAATTTCCTTGATGTCTATACCTCTACTCATTACATCAGTAGCTACCAAAATACGTATACGCTTAGATCTAAATCCACGCAATACTTCTTCTCGTTTGTCTTGTTCTAAATTCGAAGAAATTCCTTTGGCTTTGAAACCGTTTTTATTGAGCGACTTCACAATTTCACTCACTTTACTCTTCGATGAGGTAAATATGATGATGGAATCGTAGTCTGTTCTATCTGCAAATATATGCTTGAGGATGTCTAACTTCTGGTTGTCGTGTACCAAGTAAATTTTATGATCTACTCCCTCAGCAGGCTTGGCAATTCCTAAACGAATCTCTGTATGATCAAGAAGAATTCGCGTAGCTAATCCCATCAAGCTTTTGGCCATGGTTGCACTAAACATCAGGGTTTGGTGCTTTTTAGGTAAGTAAGAAATGATGGATTTTAAATCATCAATGAATCCCATGTCTAACATTCTGTCGGCTTCGTCCAATACCAAATGTTTTACATGTTTAAAATTAACGTGACCCATTTTTAAGTGAGACAATAACTTACCCGGTGTAGCAACGATGATGTCTGTTCCTTTAGACAAAGCTTCTTTTTGCTCCGACCAATCTGCACCGTCACCACCACCGTAAATGGCTTTAGACCCCACAGAAATAAAGTAAGATAAACCTTGAATTTGTTGTTCAATTTGAACGGCAAGCTCACGTGTTGGAACAATGATAAGGGTGTCGATATTGGTGTCTTGTTTCCCCACCAACTTGTTCAATATAGGCAATACAAATGCTGCAGTTTTCCCTGTTCCAGTTTGCGCACAGGCCAAAACATCTTTGTTGTCTAAGATCAGTGGAATGGCTTGCTCTTGGATGGGCGTTGCAGTTTCGAAGCCCATGTAATCTAACGCATTTACAAGCTCTTCGTTTAAGTTTAATTCTGTGAATTTCATTGGGTTTAAAGATAAGGAGATAATTGGACTTGTGCTGAATTCGTAAAGAATATTGTAGTGGGATGAAAAAGATATAAACTTCTAATTACGGTTTCTCGACTCCGTTCGAAAACCTACTGAATAAGTTCTGTTTTAATGGTTCAAAACCATATCCACTCTGGAACCGGTTATCTTTATTCTTGTTAAGATTTAAGTATTTTAATTTTAAACCAACACTCGAACAAGGTTCTCGAGCGGAGTCGAGAGACAAACCATCAAACTAGTCATCTAAGCGTCTAACGGTCTAAAAGACTAGAAATCTAGGTATGTAGCCATCTAGAACTCTAACTAAATGTCTGTATCCAAAATGTGCTGTACGCGCCCAACCTCTCCAGTTGTTAACTGCACTTTTATGCCGTGGGGGTGCTGCGGACTTTTGGTTAACAAACGTTTTACTTCACCTTCTGTAAGTTCACCTGTACGTTGGTGGTGTTTTTGCACGATTTCTACAATGTACCCTACTTTGATGTCTTTACGGAAAGTTCCCTCACTCATGAATTCTGATTTTGTAACAAAGATAGCGTTTCTCTCAGCTTTGGAAAGCGCAAGTTCTTCTATCTTTAAGGTCTTATTATAACCCATGATTAGAGAAATACAAGCGAAAGACAATAAAGCCATTGCGGGTGTAATACGCAGCGCTTTGGAAGAATATGGTCAGGCCAAAGAAGGAACGGTGTATACTGATCCTACAACCGATCATTTGTTTGAACTTTTTAAAACGGAGGGTTCTATTTATTTCATTTTGGAATTGGAAGGTAAAGTTGTGGGCGGTTGTGGTATTTACCCGACCAAAGGTCTCCCAACAGGCTACGCAGAATTGGTAAAACTTTATCTCAATTCAAACCTTAGAGGAAAGGGTTACGGAAAAGAACTCATGCAAAAAAGTATGGATGCCGCACAAGCTATGGGCTATACATATTTGTATTTGGAGTCTATTCCAGCCTTAAATGAAGCCGTGCATTTGTACGAAAAAGTAGGTTTTAAAAAGTTAGACGCACCCCTGGGAGATTCTGGTCATTTTTCATGTGACTTATGGATGGAAAAGAAGTTGGGCTTCGAGTAGCCTCAGTCCACCTTTCAGTATGAAGTATATGGGGTAAGTATGACATTGAGTAATTTCAAACTCTCAAACGACATACTCTCTAAAAATCTAAGTGTCTAACCGTATAAAAGTCTCCAAGACTTTCCTATTTTAGAGTTTCCAAAAAAGAACAATATGAGTACACCCAAAGGAATACCTTCTGTAGATTTAGCAGATTTCGTAAAAGGAACACCCCAACAGCGTGAGCAGTTTGTGCAAGATCTTGGTAACGCTTACGAAACTATAGGTTTTGTAGCGGTGAGAAACCATGGAATTCCACAAGAATTGATAGATGCTTTGTATGCAGAAATGAAAGCCTTTTTTGCGTTGCCAACGGAGGTAAAAGCAAAGTATGAAATTGAGGGTATTGCTGGCCAACGTGGGTATACTTCTTTTGGAAAAGAACACGCCAAGGGAATGAAAGCGGGTGACTTGAAAGAGTTCTGGCATTTTGGTCAGTTCGTTGAAGATGGTGACCCGATCAAAGCTGAGTACATAGATAATGTAGCGGTGGAGGAGTTACCCAATTTTTTAAAAATAGGTAGAGATGCTTACAAGAGTTTTGAAAACAGTGGTCAAGAATTATTGAAAGCCATTGCCTTATTCTTAGGACTGGAAGAAAACTACTTTCATGAATTTGTGCACAACGGGAACAGCATCTTGCGTCCCTTACATTACCCACCGATTCAAGGTGAAGTAGAACCAGGAGCGGTAAGAGCGGGTGCGCATGAGGACATCAATTTAATTACACTTTTGGTAGGAGCTTCTGCCGACGGATTGGAAGTGTTGAACAAAAACAACGAGTGGGTTGCGGTAACTGAAATTCAAGATCATATCGTAGTGAATGTTGGAGACATGCTACAACGTTTGACCAACAACAGACTAAAATCTACAACTCACCGTGTAGTTAACCCACCTGCAGCAGAAATGGGCAAGAGCAGGTATTCAGTTCCCTTCTTCTTACACCCAAAACCAACCATGCCCTTAAACTGTTTGGCGTCGTGCATAGATGAAGAACACCCACAAGTTTATACGGATATTACGGCGGGAGATTATTTGATGGAAAGGTTGAGAGAGATAGGGTTGGTGAAATAGTTGGGTATTTAATGATTTAAGCATTTAAAGAAATAAAAACAGGGAACCACAGTGGTTCCCTGTTTGTTTTAAAGCCTGATTATTTTAGGTTCTCGAGCGAAGTCGAGAGACTAAAAATCTAACTGTCTAAAAATCCTTTCGTCTAGGCATCTAGAAATCTAGCGCTCTAGAAATCTAACCTACATTTTCGTTACCGAAGAAGCATCAGAAATATCAATGTGATCCACAGTCGGATTTCCTTTGTATTTCAAACTACTTGCATCTTTTGCAGTTACGCGTAAAGTTTGGTTTACTGTTATTTTTGCGTTGCTGGCATCTCTCAAGAAAACGTCCAAATGTTCTACTTCGAAACTATAATCTTCAAAACTTGAAGCATCTTCGCAAATCAATTCTAGGGTATTACACGTTCCTGCTAAATCGATGTGAGAAGCATCTCTTACTTTCATAAAGGCATCATCTACGTTCAATTCTCCGTAAAAATGACTCGCGTCTGTAACTATGGCTTCCAAATGATCTGTTTCTAGCCTGTTTTCAAAAGTTAAACTACTTGCATCATGCGCACTAACGCGAGATAAATAAGGTACAGTGATGTAAGTATTAATAACAGCACCATTTCTAAAACGCGTGTTGGGTTTTATGTCAATTTCCAATTCTCCAGAAACCATAGAAACGACAATTCTATCGTGTATGTTTTCGTTGGCTTCTATGATTACACCTTCGTTTTCACTAGAGAAAGTAACATAGGCGTTGATGTTGTCTCTCAATTTTAATTTTGTGAATCCTGTAATTCCTTTATCTTCTGTGGTTACCGTAGACGATGGGTTGATTTTAAATTTCGAGCATGAGCTAACTACCAATCCAACCAATGTTATCAAGAATAAATACCTTTTCATAATTTCTATTTTTAAGGTAGACAAGGCAAAAAGTGTTTACCCCTATGTCTCTTTAAATTTTTTTCATTTTTTTCTCAAACAGTGACAGCAATGGCAGCGCCTTGAAGTTTGGCCTTAGTAAGCGCAAGGAAAAGGGTACGACCACCGGAAGTAACCTTGCCCTTATGCGCGACTTAGGAAAAACTGAAGGGACTATAATGGATGGCACGGCCGTTTGCCAAGAACAGGTTGGAGTGTGAGTAAGGAGTTTTGAGAAACTTCCAATTTTAAAATTTTCAACTACCGGTATGTGCATCTTTATGAATTAAAGCTTGCCCCCTATTCCGGCTATACGCAAAGTCCCCAATTTTATTTTGGGGCTGACGCTGCTATCAGGGGTGGGTTAGAAAAACTGCAAAGTTACCTAGGTGCTGAAATTAACTAATGTATTCTTTTTTAGTGTGTTGAGAAAATAAAAGTTTACAAATAAAGAAACTTTTAATATCTTTGTCCTATCAACTATAACCACATGCTAAAACGATTTGAAACCAAGATATTGGAAGAAGCTTTTGATTTTGTTCAGCAACAAGATATGAAAGTTAGGAAGAAGATATTACAGAATATAAGACGGGCAGAAATTTTTACGGATCCTAAATTCTTTAAAAAACTGAATCATGAAATTTGGGAATTTAGAATCAAATATAATGGGAATCAATATAGATTGCTGGCATTTTGGGATAAGGAAAACAAAAAAGAAACATTGGTATTCGCAACACATGGCTTTGTAAAGAAAACGAGTAAGGTTGACCCAAAAGAAATAGACAAAGCTGAAAAGATTAGGTTGAAGTATCTAAAAAATAAAAAACAATGAAAAGTTATTCATTAGATAAGACGGAAGATCTTTTAATTGGTAAGAAGGGAAACCAAGAAAGAGAAGAGTATGAATTTGAGTTAAAACTAGAACTCATTGGGGATATGATTAAGACTGCACGTAATAAACGACAGTTAACTCAGGAACAACTGGGAGAATTAGTGGGGGTTAAAAAGGCGCAGATTTCACGGTTGGAAAATAGTACGGGTAATGTGACGCTAGAAACCCTTATGCGAATCTTCAATGCATTAGGTGCGAAGTTGAATATGACATTGAAAATGTAATAGTCCCCAAATAACATGGGGACTATCTTTTTAAAATTAGAAAAATCTCAAGGCCACATGGGCACCTATCCAGGCATTTGATTTTACGTAAGAATCATGGGTGTAACTGTAGCCTTCCCAGGGCATTAAATTATCCAAAAATTGGCCGGTAGGTGAGCTGTAATCAGATATGGTATGTACGTTCAAACTCGGTCCAAAAGCCAAGGCCACTTTCTTAAACATTTGCCAATGGAAACTCATGTTTATTTTACCCAGAACATTAGGATTTAAATAGTATTCCGTTTGCAGTGTACTGGCTTCTAAATCGAAGAACAAACGCAATCGTTTACTTAAACCTACAGAGGATCCTATACCATATCCAAAAGTATACACTGGTTCACTTCTTTGAAAACTCGCACCTGCTCTAAAGGTGTTGTAAAAACTGTGCGATCCAGAACGCAAAGCAATATTGGCCTCTGTTATTTCATTGGCCGATAACTCTAAGTTATGGTAACCGTGTTTCGAATAAGAAAAGAAACCTATTGTTGGTCCAGAAATACTATCACTAATATTAATAAACCCAATTTGCGCACCTTTTACATGTGTGGCGATATTCAAAAACCCTGCTGCTTGTAAACCGCGAACTTCTCCGCGAGCAATGTTCATGAATCCGGCTAACTGTGCTCCTTTTACATTGTTGTTGGCGTAGTTCATAAAACCAGCACCTTGTACTCCTTTTACTTCGCCTAAGGCAATGTTAGAAAATCCAGAAAACTGTCCGCCGGTAAAACTTCCTTTGGTATAATTTACCAAACCTGTAAATTGACCACCATTAAAATTGGCCCCATTTAAGTTAGTTATGCCCGACATTTGCAATCCGCGCTGGTTTCCACCCACAGCGTTAAATAGTCCGGCTGCTTGGAAATAACGAACGCTATCCACATTTAAATTGAATAGACTGGCGACTTCCATTTTATTTACTCCTCCGGTAATTCCTCCCAAAAGATTGAAAGAAAAATCATAGGAACTGGCACTGCTCAATCTTCCGGCAGTACCTACTCCTGGTACTATAGAGAATTGACTTTTTCCTTCTAGTTTATTGGAGAAATTAGAGATGTTGGCTTTGTTTTCATCGGATAACTTAAACCATTTGAAAGCTCTGACCTTATCTAAAAGCTGACTTCCTGTAGTGGTATCGGCAATTGTGTTTTCTGGTTCAAGGGCAACATTGAGTACAGCATAACCTTCCATAGGCCATAATATCAAGGTGTCTTTGTATCCTTGCTTCTTCACATTGATGTAGACTTTTTCTGAACTTGAAACCTGTAAATCGTAGTATCCATATTGGTCAGAAACAGCAGAACTCAAGGTTAATGTATCGTATAAGGTAACATAAGGAATTTTCGTTTGTGTTTGCGCATCAACTACATATCCTTGTAGGTGTACCTCTCCGGGTTTTGGAACGGTAGTTTTGCGCAAGAGGATGTAATTTCCTTTCACTTTGTACGTAATCTTTCCTTGGAAAATATCGTCCAAAACTTCACGCGTAGTTTGGTTTTGATAACTACGTGATAAGCGCTGATTTTCATCAATTGCATCCGTTCTATAGGCGAAGGTATAATTACCAATTTTTTCCATTTCATCTAACACTACTTTCAGTGTGGTAGACTGAAGTTGCAAGCTCACTTTTCGTTCTAATGGGGGAAGGGGAGTAGTTTGGCCAAAGGCCATTGCTACCTGTAAAAAACAACCCAATATTATTAATCTAAATACATTCATCTCCGTAAATTTCATATTGGTTATTGTTATACTTCACTTCTAAATCCATCAACTCTTTAATGATGTTTAAAATCGTAGCCAAAGATTCATTTTTAAAGGTCACACTCAATTCACAATCTGCAATAGCTTCATTTTTAATGATGATCTCTTTTTGGTAAAATGCAGATAGAATTTCTGTAACTTCTTTCAGTTTAGTGCCGTCAAATTCAAAAACTTTATCTTTTCTCGACTCTGTTTTTTCGTACTTCTTAACAAGCGCTTCTTTGGCAACGTAGAAAGCACTATCTCCCTCAATTAGGCGTATATCTTCATCACCCAATTTCAATTCAACGATTCCTTCGGTGACTACAACTTTCACGGTATCTCCTTTGTCATGAATGTTGAAGACTGTACCTACATCCACCACTTTGAGTTCTTTTACGTGAACAGTAAACGGCAAGTCGTCTTTATGTTCTACCGCAAATTCTGCACTTCCTTCCAAGGTTAAACTTCTATTGCTTTTGTCAAAACCTTCGTTGAGCATAATCTTACTGTGCGGTTCTAATTTTACTTTAGAATTATCCTTCAAGGCAAAAGAGGTTGCTTCTGTGCTAGCCGTGTAACTTTCTAAACTAAAGGTGTTTTGAATACTGTCATTGATCACGGGTTGTTCAGTGATTTCAACAGGCTCTACCTCATTGTTCCACGTAAAGACCGTAAATACCAAGGCAATACTTGCGGCCACTGCCAAAGCACTGTAAAGTAGGCGCAGGTTGTTTTTTCCTTTGTTCTGAATTTGTCCTTCTACTTTTTTCCAAGCCTCTTTTGTATTCACTGCTTTAAACACCTCTTGTTGATGTGAAAGCGCAAAAGCTTTTTCGTATTCTAAAAAGAGTTCTTTGTTCGCTGTTGATGCTTCCATCCATTTGCTGATTTCTTCAGCTTGGTGGGGAAGGGCTTCACCTTTGAGGTAAAGCTGTATTAAATCTTCCATGTATGTGTTTTCTTCTACCATCCTCTTAAGATTAAAATGTGAATGATAAAAGCCGGTAGATATTCGTGCAAGGCTGAACGCATCAGCTTTAGGGCTTTGCCCATTTGATTTTCTACCGTCTTTGTTGAAATGTTGAGTTGATCAGCAATCTCTTTATAGGAGAGTTGTTCCTGTCTGGAAAGCTGAAAAACTTCTCTACACTTGGGGGGTAATGTTTGCATAGCTAATTCTATGGTTTGTTCTAATTCCTTACTTTCTATACCACTGTCTGTTCGTTCAGAGCCCGACAAGCTATAGTCTTCTTCTACTTCGCGATGAGAATTTTTGCGCTTTGCTGAGTTTAAATGATTGAGACTGGCATTGTGTACAGCGCTGTACAGGTAAGATTTGGTTTGACCTTTAATTTCCAGTTCTTTTCTTTTTTCCCAAAGCTTTATAAATAGCTTTTGTACAATATCCTCAGCCACTTCCTGACGCTTTACCATCGTATAGGCATAGCGCGCTAAGGATTCGTAGTATTGGTTAAACCAAGACTCCAAAGTTTGGGAAGTAATCGCTTCAACTAGCTCCATTCTTTCTTATCGCTTTGTGTAGTAGACAGTAGAAATAGAACATACCCCTATGCTCCTTTCAACTTTTTTAAAATTAAAGCAAAAAAAAGAGGAAAACAGTGTTTCCTCTTTAATCTTTTATGTTGAGAAGTGCTTATTGTTCGTTTCCAATAATCTCAAACAACGCGTTTAAGTTTGGAGAAATAATAACTTCGATTCTTCGGTTTTTAGCTTTATCTGTTTCGCTTACTGGGTGGAATTGAGATCTACCTGAAGCACTTAAGATAGCTGGGTTGATGTCAGAATTTGCCAACATAATTTCTACAACTGCTGTTGCTCTTAAAACAGACAATTCCCAGTTGTTTTTTGGGTGCTTCGCACTGTTTAACGCGTCAGCATCAGTATGACCTTCAACGATAATTTCTAAATCGTCATCACCTTGAATTGCTCGCGCTAATTCGATGATTGCTTTTTGTCCTTCTGCTTCAACGTTCGTAGAACCAGAGGCAAATAATAATTTTGCTTCTAAGCTTACGTAGATTTTACCATCTTTTTGTTCTACGGTTAAACCTTTATCGTTGAATCCGTGTAAAGCTTCAGCAACTTTGTTTTTCAAAGCAGAAACTGCAGCATCTTGTCGTGCAATAATCTCTTCTAATTCTTTTACACGTTGCTCTCTATCTACCAATAACTTTTGCTTTCTACCCAGCTCATCTTCTAATTTTAAAAGAGCATCTTCCTTGCGTTGCGCTTCTAAAATGCTCGCTTCTAAATTGGCCTGTAGTTTTGCAGTTTCTATAGCATCTCTCGATCTAGAGAGTGTAAATTCTTTTTCTAAAGTCGTATTTAACTCCACCATTTTATCGTACTGTGTTTGTAGTACGCGGTAGTCAACACCCATTTCTAAGGTGTCTTTTTTCAATTGCGATACTTCGGCACGTAAAACGTCTCTTTCTTCTGTAAGATTTTTGGCTTTCGCTTCGTTATCTATGGCCATGGTCTTGTACTTCTCAAGCTCTTGGCTACACGCTTGTTCCTTACTTAATAAATCCTGGTATTTCTGAGGAGTTACACAAGAGGCAACAATTAATCCTATACCTAATATGCTAACAATAGACTTCATAACTAATTATTTTAAACAAAGATGCGAAGGATTATTCGTCCTTCGCATCTAAAAAATTAATGTTATAAACAGTTGAATATGAATAGGAGCTTAGGGTTGCTCTATTTCTAATTCACTTAGAATCTTCTTTTTCTTTTCTAATTCCGCTTTAAGTTTATCCAACTTATCTTGCGCTGCTGTAATTTTTTCTTTTTTCTGGTCGTGCTCTTCCTGAGAAATTTCTTTGTTTTCTAAGGCAACACGAATTTTTTCGAGTGCCTCACGTACACGTTCTTCTCCGGTGGCAACAGTAACTTCACTTTCTTCAATTTCTTTTTCAAGTTCAGTTTTTGCTTTTTTAGCGTCTTCAGCCCTCTTTTGACCGAATTCTCTTCCGCTTAAATCGCCTTTGTTCTTACCGTAAGCATTTCCCTTTCCTGGGTGCTCTTTGTCTTTCCCTTTGGCCTTATCAGCAGCATTCCCTTGTCCTTTATCCTTGTCCTTGTCCTTGTCCTTGTCTTTGTCTTTGTCTGCGTCGTCGTCATCATCGTCGTCCGCTTCTTTTTCTTTCTTCTCTTTTCCTTTCTGTTCTGTTTTTTCAGCCTTTTTCTCTTTGCCCTTTCCTTGCGGACCTTGAGCAAAACTTATCTGATTCATACCCATCAATAGAAAGAGGGCAAACAATACTTTTATTAACTTTTTCATCGTTTAAATTTTTATAAACTGTCCAATTCATGCAATGCTTCAGAGGCATCGTCATTGTATTTCTTCAATTCATCTGTAGCCGTAGAAAGCTCCTGAATCACTTCTTCGTTTTTTTCAATTTTAGCACTCTCTTCAGGAGTTAATTCTGCATCGTTGGAAGTTGTGTTTGATGTGCAGGAGAACATGAATAATGCCATCCCGCAAAAGATCAATACTTTTTTCATAAAATCAAGTTTTGTAGGGAAGTTACGATTTTTTTAGAAATGATGGAACGGAATTAATATTCGTCTTTAGCCAATCTTTCTTCGATTTCTTTGAGGTTCTCCATCTTTTTAGGACGACGTGTTTCTATAGATGTCTTGGTAAAGTACCTGTGCATCTTCAGGAAGGCAACCTGCATTATGTCCCATTCTTTATCGCTGGCAATCTTACCGTGTTCCATTAATTCTTGCTTCAATTTATCGGCAATTTCATGGAAGTCATCACGACCTAAGTAATCGAGATCGGCATCACAAATAATTTCCTCCAAGTGGTTTTTTGGATTGTGTGGAATTGCCGTTGAGTAGATCAATTCTTTGATGCGATCAATGTCATCTTCTGTATAACCATATTCTGGCAATACCTCCTCGGCCATCCGCGCACCGATAGGTTCATTTTTCTCGTATTGTTCAATAAACCCAGCGTCGTGATAAGAAGCGGCAGATTTTAACAAGAACAAGTCTTTATCCGTAATACCTTCTCCAATGGCAATACGCTCCGCTTGTCGCGTTACATCTATAGTATGTTCTACACTATGGTAATGTAAATTAGGAGAAAGGCGTTTTTTCAACATGCGCATTATCTTACGCTCTGCATTCATGTAGTTAATAGAAGAAAAATGGTGGAGGTTCACCAATTTATAGAACGCCTCGTTGGGCAATATTCCTTTTCCATTAATAGAAAGCTCTGGCTTTATGCTATCTACAAAGTACATGTCAATTTTACCCTTACTCTTTGATTCTGCTATACCGGCAAAAGAACATTCGAAATAAGCTTCGATGTACTCAAAAGTAGATCCTGTAATGGCAATTCTTCCGGGTTGAGAAAGTCGTTCCATACGCTGAGCGTGGTTTACTGTTTTCCCCCAAACATCGTAAGCAAAACGTTTGGTACCGATAATACCCGCTGAAACTGGACCTGTATTAATACCAATTCTTACCTTCCACTGAATATCGCCCGTTTCTTTGGCTCTTTCTTGTTCTTCTTTTACGAACTCTCTGATTTTTAAGGCAGCTAAAACAGTATCAATTGGATTGGTCTTGTTGCGGATTGGAACCCCACCCGCACACATGTAAGCATCCCCGATGGTTTTAATTTTTTCCAAATCATGCTGACCAATGATATCGTCGAACTTTCTAAAATATCTATCTAAAATAGATACTAATTCTTGTGGCTCGAGGTTGTCAGAAATAGTTGTAAATCCTACAAAGTCGGTAAACATTACAGATACTGCCTCGTAACCACGGGCATTGGCTTTCCCTTCTCTTTTCAACTGTGTTAAAGTATCAGAGGGTAATACGTTACGCAAAATACTGTCCGATTGATTCTTTTGTTGCTCAACCTTGTCTTTCTGCTTTTCTATTTTTGCTTTTTGTTCCTCAATTTTCTTTTTCTGCTTCTCAATTTCTCTATTCTTCTCCTCTAATTCGTGTGTACGTTCCTTAATGCGCAACTCAAGAATAACTTGTTCCCTGCGGGCCGTATCTATACGTTTTCTGATGTAAATGAAAATAAAGAGGGCAAATAAAAGGGCTACAGTGATTCTAAACCACCACGTCATCCAAAACGCCTTTTCTACCACAATGGTAATACTCGCAGGTAAACTTGTCCATTCTCCATTTCCACGACGAGCATAAACGTGAAGGGTATAAATTCCCGGAGAAATACTCGTAAAACGAATTTGGTTTTCATCGCCCAAGTATTCTTCTACTTCGTCGTCTCCCTTTAGCTTGTACTTGTAATTGATTTGTTGCGGATTAGAGAAATCATCGGCATAGAAACTTAAACTTAAAGTCCTGTGGTTATAAGGAACAGTGATTGTTTTTGTAAGGGCTAAATTTCGAGAGAGGTAATCTGTATTTCCTGGAATTATTTTTTCATTCTCCAGCCAAAGACTCGAGAAGTAAACATTCATGCGTTTGTACGACTGATTTAATTTTGAGGGATGAAAATAATTGTACCCCATTATTCCACCAAAATAGATATATCCTTCATCGTCTTGGTAGGCCGCATTCATGTTGAACTCATCACTCAATAAACCATCTTCTTCTGTGTAAGCGGTGAATTTATTTTTGGGAATAGAATACTTAATAATACCGCGATTAGAAGATAAATAGAGGTCTTTACCATCCGTAGATTTAATACTGTAGATTACTTCATTGGGTAAACCTTGCGCCTTGGTAAAGCTCTTTATCTCTTCTGTTTTTTGGTTAAAGTAGTGCAGTCCACCACCTAATGTTCCAAACCAATATTCATCTGGGTTGGGTTGATATGCTGTTGTAATGTAGTCTTGTATAGTGAGCTTTATCTTTCTGTAAAAATTGGGTTGTTCAGCGATAAACTTCCCTTCCTTGTTGTAGCGTAATTCATACAAAGATCCCGAACTCGGAGCAGCATAAAACTTACCGTCTTTGCCTTTGAAGATTAAACGACAACTTCCTGGGCCTATCGTTTCACCATCATTGATTTTGTGTACCAGAAATTTCCAGGTATCCGTGTCTTTAAACCAAACAGCAACACCACCCTTTGTACCGAATAGATAAGTGGTAGTATCAAATGCCTCTATGTCATAAATCAAATTAAAACCAGGAGGTCTGTTTGCGGGCATCTCTAAGCGTTTGAAGCTGTAGTTGTTGAAATCATTCGTGTCTATTTCCAATTGAAAAAGACCGTCATCATTCCCCACCAAAAGCTTTCCGTTATGCTCTTCGAACAAAGAAAAGGAGGGGTGACTCGCGGCTTGTTCTCCAGGAGTAGATGAACGAACGTAATGGTAAAACCTTCGTTGCTGAGCGTGGTAAAGGCTTACCCCTTTATCTGTAGCAACGTATAAGTTTTTATTTTTTTCATTCTTGGTTAAGCTCCACACCGATAGCGTATTCAGTCCTTTCTGAGGATTCGTTGAAATCCCCACAGAAACAAATTCTCTTTGCATGGGGTTATAGCTAGATATACCGCGGTTAGACCCAACCCATATAACACCGCGCAAATCTTCGTAAATAAAGTTGATGTGGTTATCGGCGATGGCGTTTTTCTGAAAGAAATCTGCTATGAATATTTCAGGAATTTGGTCTTTCTCATTTTTGTTTACTCGAATAAAACCATTTTTCGCTGAGGCCAGATATATACTCTCATCCTGAAGATGTATGTCTTGTATATCAAAGTTTTCGAGTTGATGAGAAAAAAGCTGAAGTGTTTCCTTCTTTAAGTTATAGGAGTATAAACCTTTGGTGGTACAAATAAAGAGGCTGTCTTTACTGTACTTTTTTATTTTATTAATTCTAGAATTTGGAGCCAGTTGTGTTTGGAGCTCAACAAGATCTTCATTGCCCAAATCGTATTGATAAATCCTCCCGAATTGCGTTGCTAAGATCAGGTGGTTCTTCTTTCCTTCTTCTATCGTGTTTATTCCACTTCTTAGAAATACTGGCTTTTTAGTCTGTAAGAATTTTCTATCCTTTTCTTGGGTCAATTCAAGGAGCTTTCCGTCTTCCGTACCTGCCCAAATTTTATCATTAATGTAGGCAAGTGTATTAATTTCTTTCCGCGTACCGGACTCTGTATAAACAGTTTCGAAAGATTGGAGGAGCGGGTTGTAAATAATGATGCCTTTGTAAGTTCCAAAGTAGAGAAAACCTCGCTTGTCTTTGGCCGCACAAAGGATAAATTCATTTTCTATTCCTTCTGTCTCACCCGATGTAAATACATCAAATTTACTACCATTGAAACGATTTAACCCGTCTTGAGTACCTATCCACAATGCACCAAAATCATCTTGAATCATGGCGGTACTTACACTTTGAGATAAACCATCTTTAATCGTGTAATTATTGAACTGTATGTTTTCCTGACCTATCGCAAAAGACAGATGTAAGAGAACGGTGAGGAAAACCAATAATTGTTTCATTTACACGAAATAGATTGAAGTGTTTCTTACACAAAGATAGGTTGTTTGATGAAAAAAAGAAGGGGAAAGAAAATGAAAGGGAAAAAGAAAAGCCGTATCCTTTCGAATACGGCTTCAATATCATAAAAACGAGTCATTAATTTCCTGCTCCTTGTGCGGCAACTTCTGGAGTTATCGCTGCATTTTCAAGATCTCTATCGAACAAGTAAAGTCCACCTTTGTCTGTACCAATTAATTTTAATTTGTCTAAAATTGTTCTGGCCAATGCTTCTTCCTCTAATTGCTCTGTTACATACCATTGCATAAAGTTGTGTGTAGAGTAATCTTTTTCTTGTAAACAAATATCAACTACATCGTTAATACTTTCAGTTACCATAATTTCATGCTCCAACAACAACTCAAAAACACGTTCTAAGGTGTCAAAATCTTGTGGGGGTTGCTCAACAGAAGGAATAATTGCTTTTCCTCCACGCTCGTTCACAAACTTCACCAATTTCAACATGTGGAAGCGCTCTTCGTCTGAGTGTGTGTACATGAATTTAGCTGTTCCATTCAATCCATTCGCCTCGGCCCAAGAAGCCATCGCTAAATAAAATTGAGATGAAGAAGATTCTTTAACTATTTGCTCGTTTAATTTTTGTTCTACTCTTGCGTTCATATTGTGGGTATGTTTATTTGTATCAAATTTAACATTTATCTACTAAACATCTAGGGGGTACTCATTGTTTAGATTGATTTTAGAAAAAGGCATTGGAGGAATCCTATACAAGGAGGAAAAAGTGAAGCGGAGCTTTTGCGGGCTATTCGCTTTAATCCTTTGTTGTCCTTTCATTGCGCTAAACGCTCGTTTAAGCTTCCAAGGTCGCTTCCCCAAGCTTAAGCTCAAAAGCAAGAACACCTTCAGGAGCTACCGCTGCTATCCCTAAGCCGTTTTACATAAACTTCGGCATAAAAAAAGGGCGATACCTAAGTACCACCCTTCTATATTTTTCAAAACCTATCTTTAGATAGCTTCGATAATTGCATTTAAAGTTGCACTTGGACGCATTGCCTTGTTCACTAAATCAACAGATGGGTAGTAGTACCCCTTGATTTCTTGTGCTTCACCTTGTGCAGCGTTCAATTCATCAATGATTTTTGCTTCGTTCTCAGCCATTGAAGCATGAACTTTAGCAAATGTTGCTTTCATTTCAGCATCTTCTTCTTGTGCAGCTAAAGCTTCAGCCCAGTACATTGCTAAGTAGAAGTGAGATCCCCTGTTGTCTAACTCATTCACCTTACGTTTTGGTGATTTGTCATTCAATAAGAATTTCTCAGTTGCTTTATCTAAAGCAGTAGCCAATACGATAGCTCTGTTGTTGTTGTACTTCTCTCCTAAGTGCTCTAAAGAAACAGCCAGGGCTAAGAATTCACCTAAAGAATCCCATCTTAAGTGACCTTCTTTAACAAACTGTTGTACGTGCTTCGGTGCAGATCCACCAGCTCCAGTTTCGAACAATCCTCCTCCGTTCATTAATGGAACGATAGATAACATTTTTGCAGATGTACCTAATTCTAAAATTGGGAATAAATCTGTTAAGTAATCTCTCAATACGTTACCTGTAACAGAAATTGTATTCTCTCCAGCTTTAACTCTATCTAAAGTGTAGATAGTAGCATCGTATGGGTTTTTAATCATGATCTCCAATCCAGAAGTATCGTGATCTTTTAAGTATGTGTTTACTTTCTTGATTAACTCAGCATCGTGCGCTCTGTTTTCATCTAACCAGAAAATTGCTGGCCATCCTGTAGCTCTTGAACGCGTAACGGCTAATTTAACCCAGTCTTGGATAGGTGCATCTTTCACCTGACAAGCTCTCCAGATATCTCCAGCTTCAACATCGTGCTCTAACAATGTGTTTCCTGCAGCATCAACGATACAAACTTTTCCGCTTTCTGACATTTGGAAAGTTTTGTCGTGAGAACCGTACTCTTCTGCTTTTTGTGCCATCAACCCTACGTTAGGAACAGTTCCCATTGTTGTTGGATCAAATGCTCCGTTTTCTTTACAGAAATCGATAGTTGCTTGGTAAATACCTGCGTAAGATCTGTCTGGAATAACTGCTTTCGTGTCCTTAGGGTTTCCATCTGGTCCCCACATTTGTCCTGAGTTTCTAATCATCGCTGGCATAGATGCATCGATAATAATATCAGAAGGAACGTGAAGGTTAGTAATTCCGTTATCAGAATCAACCATTGCTAATGCTGGTTGCTTCGCGTAGATTGCTTCAATAGCGCTCAATAATTCTGCTTTTTCATCAGCAGAAAGTTTTTCCATCTGTGTGTATAAATCACCCAAACCATTGTTCGCATCGAAACCTAATTTTTCCATTAATGGAGCGTGAGAAGTGTACAAGTCTTCGAAGAAAACCTCTACCAATGATCCAAATAAAATCGGATCACTCACTTTCATCATTGTTGCTTTAAGGTGTACAGAGAATAATACATCTTTTTCTTTTGCGTCAACAATTTGTTTTTTGTAGAAAGCTTTCAATTGGCTCATGTTCATTACAGAAGCATCGATAATTTCACCTTCTAAAAGGTTTAATCCTTCTTTCAATACTTTCTCTCCATTAGCTCCTTTGAAAACGATGTTTACCGTTTCTGCTTTTGAAGTTGTGTAAGATTTTTCTGAACCGTAGAAATCTCCACCTTCCATACTTGCTACGTGCGACTTAGAATCTTTTGCCCAAGCTCCCATAGAGTGTGGATTGTTTTTGGCGTAATTTTTAACCGCCTGTGGTGCACGTCTGTCTGAGTTACCTTCTCTCAAAACAGGGTTTACCGCACTACCTTTAACTTTGTTGTATAAACCTTGAATCTTTTTCTCCTCTTCATTTTGAGGGTTTTCAGGGTAGTTTGGTAATGCAAATCCTTGTGCTTGTAATTCTGCAATTGCCGCAGTTAACTGTGGAATTGAAGCAGAAATATTTGGAAGCTTAATGATGTTCGCCTCAGGTGTTTTTGCCAAAGCACCTAATTCTGCCAAAGCATCATTTACTTTTTGATCATCCTTTAAGTAGTCTGAGAAATTAGCTAAAATCCTTCCAGCCAACGAAATGTCTCTCGTTTCCATGTTCACATCTGCCTGAGCTGTAAACGCTTCAACGATAGGAAGTAATGAATGTGTTGCTAAAAACGGCGCCTCGTCTGTTTTTGTGTAAATAATTTTTGCTTTCTCTGATGACATAATTAAAATTTTGTAGTGCCACAAAGCTAATAAAATCTTCTTGTTTTAAAATAGGAATACAGTCCTTAAAAGCAGGATAGCGGTCTGGTATTTAGAAAAGCAGAATGTCAAATGGCTTCAAATGAAGAATCGCTGTTATTTAAGTTCTAACCAGAAATGAACTTCCTTCTTCGCATCTCTCCAATAAATGACTATGTGACGCAATTTTACACCGCTAGTAAATACCGTTTGCCGGGTAAACTTTTTACGCATCCTTGAAACTCTAAATTGAGTAGTGTAGTACTTACTTTACTTACAGGTTGTTGTAGGTGATAAGCTAATTCATCGATGCTTTGTTCATTGTTTTCTCGCAGTAAGTCAACGATGTTTTGCTCTTCATCATTGAGTTCTAGAAAGAGAGGAATTTGAACTGTTTTTCCCGACTCCTTTTTCCAATTCATAAGATAAAACAAATCGTCTGAGGAGCTTATAAGATGAGCTTTTTGTAAGCGTATAAGTTTATTACAGCCCTTGGAGTACGTCTTGTTCACATCTCCCGGAAAAGCAAAAACATCTCTGTTGTAATCGTTGGCTAAGTATGCTGTGATTAGCGACCCTCCCTTTTCACCACTTTCTACAACAATGGTAGCATCGCACATACCCGCAACAATTCTATTTCGCGTGGGAAAGTTTTCTCTATCGGGTTTCGTTCCGGGTAGAAACTCTGTAAGCACTCCACCTTTGGCCTGCATTTGCTGGGCTGTGCTTTTATGTATGGCCGGGTAAATTCTATCTAGTCCATGACCCAGTACACCAATAGTGGATACGCCATAATGGACACATTGTTTGTGTGCATGTATATCTATGCCATAAGCCAAGCCCGAGATAACTTGAATTTGGTGCTCAGCAAATTTTTCTATCAGCTCATCCACAAGCATTTTGCCATATTGGCTCGCATTTCTAGTCCCTACAATTGCAACAGTTTTGGGATAATCAAAATTCAAATTTCCTTTGCCAAAAAAGGAGCAAGGGAGCATCTCCGCAATGTTTTAATCTGCGCGGGTAGTTCGGTGCCAAATAGTTAAAAGTGGAAACATCTTGTCGGGTTAAAAAAGGGAGGTAAGCTTCCGCGTCATGCAAGGCTTGTTTGCGGTTAATTTTCTGAATTAATTTTTCGCTCACGCCTTCTAATTGGGTAAGTTGGGTTTTGCTCATACTGTAAAACTGATCTATACCCCCGCTGTAAGCTATGAGGTTTTTGGCGGTTTTAATTCCCACGCCCTTCATAAATTGAAAGCCGAGGAATAATTTCAATTCTTCTTTTGTCATGTCGATTAGGTTGATAAAACATTGCTGCTTCTTTTAAAGATAACGAAAGTTCACCAAGCATCAAAAACTAATTCCTTTATCTTTGAAGCCAATCCAAAAAACAACAACAATGAAAGTGCTGGGTGTAATTCCTTCTCGATATGGTTCAAGTAGATTTCCGGGAAAACCTTTGTTAGACATCAAAGGGAAATCGATGATACAACGGGTGTACGAAGGAGCGAAGCAATCTACCTTGTTGGATGAGCTAGTTGTAGCTACCGATGATCAACGCATAGTAGATGAGGTAGAAGCTTTTGGAGGAAAAGTAATGATGACTGCCGACTACCATCCCAGTGGAACAGACCGATGCGCAGAGGTAGCAGCTCAATATGCTGATTTTGATGTTGTGATCAATATTCAAGGGGACGAACCTCTGGTAAACCCTAAACAACTGGATGCTCTATTATCAGTGTTTAAAGATGAAGAGGTGGAAATTGCCACATTAGCAAGCAGAAATATTTCTACAGAAGATATCGCAAACCCGAACCGCATTAAGTTGGTTTGTAATGCCAAAGCGGAAGCGTTGTATTTTTCAAGATCTGCTATTCCAAATCAACACCACGCTAATAAAGATGCCCTTAAGGATTTTCCTTTTTACAAGCATATAGGACTGTATGCCTATAGAAGTGAAGTGCTGTTGCAATTGACACAATTAAAACCTAGTCTTTTAGAGCAAGTGGAGTCTTTAGAACAACTCAGATGGATGTATTATGGCTATAAAATAAAGGTGGTAGAAACTGATATTGAGACCCCAAACATAGACACACCCGAAGATTTGGAAAAAGTATTGCAATTTTTAGAAGAATAGCGCAACATTTTTCCTTTGAGACCGTAGACATTCTACTCCAAATTGAGTATTTTTGTTAGGAATGAAGCAGGTAAACGAGGCGATAGCAGAACTATTATTAAGACACAATTGTGTAATCATCCCCAATTTTGGTGGATTCATTGCCAATGTGCTTAATGCTCAGATAGATTTAAATCAAGGAAGAATAGAGGCTCCTAAAAAAGCCCTCACATTTAACACAAACCTGATCAATAACGATGGTTTATTGGCCAACCATTTGGCACATAAAAACCAGTTAAGTTTTGAGCAGGCAAGTACTACTATTCAAGAGGAAGTAGTTACTTGGAAACAACAGTTAAAACAAGGGGAACGCGTAGAAATAGAACGTGTTGGTTTCTTGTATTTCGACAAAGAACAGAACCTTAATTTTGAGCAAGATAGATGTTTTAACTTGCTGATGTCTTCTTACGGTTTAAGTGATGTGAACTTTGTTCAACACGCCAAAGAAGAGAAAGCTGCCCCAGTAATCACTGCTCAACAACAAACACAAGAAGAGACAGAGGAAAAAACACCAATTATTGCAATTGGTAAAGCAGAAGAAATTAAACCTGCGGCAGTGCAAGAAGCGCAAGAACCAGTGCGTCGTAAAAAGACCTTTTGGAAATATGCAGCAGCTGCAGCGTTCATTCCTATTGCATTTTACTCTTATTGGATTCCAACTCAAACGGATGTTTTACAATCAGGTGTTGTATTGAAGGGCGATTTTAATCCTTTCATTCAGCCAGAAGTAAAACAATATGACCCTGCGAATACTCCGGTCTTGGAAGTAGAACCTATAGAAGAAGAGAAGTCATTAGAACAAATAATGGACGAACTTCCTGAAGGTGTACAAACCTATACTTTCCCTGTGGATGATTACTTCTACTTAACGGTGCGCAAAGATACTCCGGAGCAAGAGGTGATTGAAACTGAAAGTATTCCTGCCGCTGAAACAGAAAATGTTAAGAAGAGCTTTAGTCGCCATTTAATTGCTGGGTGTTTTACGGAGAAGGAAAATGCAGAAAGCTTGGTGAATACGTTAAAAGCTGATGGTTTAAACGCATATGTGTTGGATTATCACAAAGGTTTGTATCGCGTAACTGCTGCACAAAGTAACAGCAGAGAAGAAGCTTTATCACTTAAGAAGAAATTACAAGGATCAGGTGTAATTACTTGGTTACTTCATCTATAATAATTTAATGCTCCTTTTCGGAGCATTTTTTAATTCAATACATTTTATATGAAAAAATCTGTGTTAATGTTCGGTGCTTTGGCGCTAACATTTAATTCATTTAGTCAGAATTTCACAACAAACAGTGAAAAATCAGAATACAAATTTGAAGAAGTTGCACATTTGGATGCAACACCCGTTCAATCTCAGGGATACACGGGAACCTGTTGGAGCTTTTCTGCACTTTCTTTCTTTGAATCAGAAATGATTAGAATGGGGAAGAAAGATGTACCTCAATTATCGGAGATGTATGTAGCGCGCAAGGCATACGAAGGAAAAGCAGAAAAATACATTCGTATGGATGGGAAAACCAACTTCTCTCAAGGAGGAGCTTTTCACGATATTCCATGGGTATTTAGAAACCACGGTTTGGTTCCTGCAGAAGTTTATGAAGGATTAAACTATGGAACAGACATGCACAACCACAGTGAAATGTTTGCGGGGTTAGAAGGTTTTGTAAAGGGAATCATGTCTTCTGTAAGTTCTAGAGGATTAACAAGTTCTTGGAAATCTGGTTTTACAGCTATATTGGATGCTTATTTAGGAGAAGACCCTAAAAACTTCACCTATAATGGAAAAGAGTATACGCCACGTACATTTGCAGATGAGACAGGTTTAAACATGGATGATTATGTATCGTTAACTTCATTTACGAACCACCCATTGAATCAAAAATGTTTCTTAGCAATTCAAGATAACTGGGCTTGGGGAAGCTCTTACAACGTTAGCTTAGAAGATTTAGTAAGCGCTACCGAAGATGCCTTAGAAAATGGGTATACTGTAGCATGGGGAGCTGATGTTTCTGAGAAAGGATTTTCTTTCAGAGATGGATTAGCAATTGTTCCTGCAGATGAGTCTACCATTCAGGTAAGAGGGAAAGACAATAGAAATTATTCTGATGCTGGAGCAGAGAAAATTTCTAACGCTTTCATGACACCTGTAGAAGAAAAAGAAATTACTGCAGAATTGCGTCAAAAAGGTTACGATAATAAAACAACTACAGACGATCACGGTATGCACATTACTGGTTTGTATAAAGAAGCGAACGGAACTCCTTATTTCTTGGTGAAAAATAGCTGGGGAACAGGGAATTATCCAGAAGGTTATTTATATGTGTCTGCCAATTACTTTAAATGGAAAACAATCAATGTTTACCTACATAAAGATGCATTGTCTAAGGAGATGAAAAAGAAACTAAATTTATAAGTTTCGTTCAACTAACATTATTAAAAGCCTTCCTTCGGGGAGGCTTTTTTGCGTAAAGGGCCCGTATAGTTTGTATTTGTGGAAGCTAAATCAATATTCGGTTTTGTGTGTAACTAATAATGTCGTAAATTGCATATAACAACTAAACGTATTGATTATGCAACGATTAACTCCAGCAGAGGAGAAGGTTATGCTTAAATTATGGCGCCTAGAGGTGGCCGTAGTTAAGGATATCTTGGAGCTTTATGAAAAGCCACGGCCTTCGTACAACACAGTTTCTACCATTGTGCGTATCCTCGAAAAGAAAAAATTTATTGAACACAAAAAGAAAGGAAGAGGATATATCTATATGCCTCGTGTTACACAATCTGATTATAGTGAGTACTTGATTTCTTTCTTAAAAGCAAATTACTTTGATAACGATGTAGAAAAGTTTAAAGCAGCCATCGTTTAAAGCAATGTTACACACATTTACAGAAACTGATGGCCAGTATTATAATACCGCCATCAATTAAACCTGAGTAAAAAAGCTCAGGTTTATTTTTTGTAGTAAGTTGTATTAAAATAGCCTGATAAATGAGGGCTATCATTAACACTACTTGCTGCAAGATTCCATCACTCAAAAAGGTAAATATACACCCTGAAGCCAACAAAGTAATCAAGGCTATTTTCTTAGCAATATTTACCCCAAAGACTTGAGGAACAGTTTTACTTGTGGGGTCGTCATAATTTAAATCCCTAATATCAAATGGAACGGTAATAGCTAAAATATAGAGGTAAAAGGCTGCACCAAAAAGGAAACTTTTCCAGGTTAATAATTCTTCATTCAATGCTGGGAAAATACAAGTAGAACTCACCCAAACTAAGGCGATGAGGTGTATTTTAACATGTGGTATTTCTCTCAAGTTTTTCAAATTACCCAATTTTAGTGCATAGAAAATCGAAATCAATGCCAGGGGGATAAGAAAGAGAAAAGAGTGAAAATTATATAGGTGAAAAAAGTAGGTCCAAAAGCAAATGAGACAACTTAGAATACTTAGAAAGTAGAGTAGTCGCGTGTTTTGTTTTAACCATAGTAAACGACCACTGTCCCAATCTTTGTTGTCTTGGCTCCTTTTGATTATACGTTGAACGTTATAAGTAAGTAGTGTGGCAGAAAAAACAAAAAGAGCGTAATAACCAGCCCTTTTAATTTCTTGTTGTAGACAGAAGGCATAACTCATACTTGCCGCCGAAAGGCTTACCAGAATATTGGAATATACTATGAAGCGTATGCTTTTCAAAATTCTATTTCTTTGCTTTGGCCAAAGCTATCTAAAGTATCTAGTTCAACATCATAATTTGGCTTGAATTTTACTTGAATAAGTCCATGGAAAAAGATAGTGTCTAAGGTATAATAACCCAGAATGAATAAAAAGACACTTTTTAATTCACCTGAGGTCGAAAGGAAAATGAAAAAGACAAGGAGTGTTAACAATGCTCCGGCAGTATGTAGAATGAAGGTGTACATGTGTAAGCCTAGCTTTGTGTTCTCTTTCTTTAATTTCTGATGTATGAGAATCAGAAATAGTATTATGAATGGCGAGGAAGTGATTAGGGCTATTAAGGCGACAAACAAACCCGCACCTATCCCGTCTAACCTTCCAGTAACAGGAATTGCAATAAATATAGAGCTTACCAAACAAGCAAGGTAAGCCATTAGAAAGTGACGGGTCTTCAGGTTTTGCTTTTTCATACTAGCAAGATAATCAATCAGAAAGTACGGAAAAAGAAAAAGGACCAGTTACCTGATCCTTTTCGTATGCTTTTGTGAGGAATTAACAAAATTGTTTGTACGCCTCTTTTAAATTTTCAGCAATCATTTCAGCAGTTCCACCTTCGATGTGGTGTCTTTCTAAAAAGTGTACCAACTTACCATCTTTAAACAATGCGATAGATGGAGATGATGGAGGGTAAGGCAAGAAATATTTTCTTGCTTGGTTAGTAGCTTCACCGTCTACTCCCGCAAAAACTGTTGTTAATGCGTCTGGTTTTTTATCACCTTCAATAGATAATTTCACACCTGGTCTCATGTTACCAGCTGCACATCCACATACAGAGTTTACAACTACTAATAAACTTCCTTCGCTTCCGTTTATTTTATTGTCTACCTCTTCTGCTGTAGTTAATTGTTCAAATCCAACTGAAGTTAAATCTTCTTTCATTGGAGCAACTAATTCTGGAGGATACATATTTTTCGTTTTTAATTTTTTACAAAGATAGTAAGCATCTTTAGATATGGGCAAGAAATAACTGTCGAGTGAAATACAAGACCTCTGTTCTAGAGTTCGCCGGCTTCTTGTTTTCTAAATCTTTTGTGAAAACGTTGAATATTAACCTCGTCTATTAAATCTGCTCCTTCAAAAATATGTTGTAATAGGTGTTCGCTTAAATAAGGAGCTAACATATATCCTTTTGTGCCCAAACCGTTAAAAATGAATAAGTCTTTGTGCTTTGGGTGCTCTCCCAAGAAAGGTCTTCGGTCGGGAGAAGTCGGCCTTATTCCAGTAATGTGTTCATTAATGGTGAATTCTGCTGTAGAATTGATGGCGTATTTCTCTAAAAGCTCTTGTTTCTTGCTTTCTGTTGGTGTTAAATCTGTAGTGTTCCAATCGAAGGTTGCCCCCAATTTAAAATGTTTGTCGCCTACGGGTAAAACAAAACATTTACGGTTTAATATTTCATCCTCTCTTAATTCGTTAGAGCTGATGTCTAATAATTCTCCTTTGGTTTGACCCAAGGGCAAATAATTGAACCACGGGTTTTCCTTTCCTTTATAACCTTCTGCGAAAAGAATCTTGTCATAAGACTCTCCTTGGTAAGTTTTGGTTTCAATGTTTAAATCTTCGTAAGAAATTGATGCATACTTGAGGAGACCTTTTTCTTCAAAATATTGACGGTTGGCACGTAAAAAAGTAGCACTGTGAATGTAGCCACCTTTAAGCACGTATCCTTGTCCAAAAGTGTCTTTCGCATAACTAGGATGAGGTCGAACATCCAATTGAACGTAATGTTTGTAATTATCATCCTCGCTTCTTTCTTTCCATAAATTGGCTTCGTCCTCAGAAGAGAATAATCGGCGAATAGGAATATGATGGAAAAACTTTTCTTGTGTCTTTTCCTCTAAATCTCTGTAAAATGTATTGAGGTAAGGAATTAATGTGTCGGCTTGCCAGCTTTTTAACATGCGACGAAATACGAAAGGGTTAATCATACCCGCAGCAACGCGTGTACTGTGATTCTCTTGTTCCGTTAGAATTAAGAAATCAACACCTTTTTGTTCTAATTGATGTCCTAAACTGAGTCCAGCAACACCACCACCAATAATCAATACTTTCATACGAGATCAAAAGTAAACAATCTCCTAAAGTGGAGCTTAACTCTCATCAGTTTTTGAGTTGATTATTGTGCATAGGCCAAGGTGTAAATACTGAGGGTAATCCCGGGAACATTTTCTTTAAGAAGGAGAGCGCAAGCTTCCAAGGTAGCACCGGTGGTAAGGACATCATCTACCAATAAGATATGTTTATGGACAATTGTTTCTTCGTTTTGTAACTGAAATACCTTTGCGACATTGTCTATTCTTTCGGCCCTCGATTTTTTAGTTTGAGAACTGTTGTGTTTTCTCTTGATGAGAACATTTTCGTAAATGGGAATCTCGAGTATTTCGCTTAACCCTTGTGCAAGCAATAAACTTTGGTTGTAGCCCCTTTTGAAATGCTTTTTATTGTGTAAGGAAACGGGAATGATTCCGTCAAATGCTTCGAAATGAGGTGAAGCTTTCCATTTATGTGCCATGAGTTGCCCCATGTAAATCGCCAAGCTTTTTCCATGATTGTATTTGATTTGATGTAAAATACTTTGGGTACTCGAATGACTTTTAAAATAGAGCAGCGACAGCACAAGATTTAAATAAACTCTTCCGTAAAAAATTTCATTGATATAAGCGTTTTTTCCTTGCTGTTCGAAGTGGGTAAATCTTAGGTTGTTATGACATTCAATGCATAAGCAATTTTGTTGAGAAGGCAGGTCTTTTTCGCATACAAAACAACGGTTTGGAAACGGAATTGACAGGATAGCTTGACCTATTTTCGTAACTTGATAATATAGCTTATTAAATTGAGACAAAAGGTGGTTTTTTAGTTTAAATCTTTAAACAAGGTGATGTTGGAAAATATACTTAAAAATTTCCTAAGATTTTGATTGATAAGTCATTAATTTTATAAAAAGTTCGTCAAGATTCGGTTTTACTGGGCTTCTAAAGACAGAAAAAATTTCCAAGGAAATCAGATTGATTTTATGTGAATATCTTTTGAGTTGATGTTGATAATCCGGTTTCCTTCCACAAGTCAAGGGTTTACAATCTTCAATGTGGATAAAGTTGGAAAATTGTGAATTTCTTTAATTGATTGATGTCAAAAATTTAGCAACATTTGTACACGCCTCAAATGAATGACTGATTCGAGAAATTCTTTCCACAATTTAGAGGACAAAGTAAAGTTTTAAGACGAATAAAACAGGGCAAACAAGAGTTGTTTGCTTATAGATAAATATTGCACTAAAAAAGGTTAAACAAATGGCACAAAATGAACCAATTTTAGAGGAAAACAAGGACAGATTCGTTCTATTCCCAATTAAACATGACGACATTTGGTCGTTCTACAAAAAAGCTGAAGCAAGTTTTTGGACTGCTGAGGAAATCGATTTATCTCCAGACTTAATCGACTGGGAAAACAAGTTGAATGACGACGAGCGTCACTTCATCAAACACGTGTTAGCATTCTTTGCAGCATCAGATGGGATAGTTAACGAAAATTTAGCTGAAAACTTTGTTGCTGAAGTGCAATATACAGAGGCTAAGTTTTTCTATGGTTTCCAAATTGCCATGGAGAACATCCACTCAGAAACGTATTCATTATTAATAGATACATACATAAAAGATTCTAAAGAAAAGAATCAACTGTTCAACGCAATCGAAACAATGGATTGTGTACGTAAGAAAGCAGACTGGGCTTTGCGTTGGATAGACGAAGGGAATTTTGCTGAGCGTTTAATCGCATTTGCAGCAGTAGAGGGTATATTCTTTTCAGGATCATTTTGTTCTATCTTTTGGTTGAAGAAAAGAGGCTTAATGCCAGGATTATCTTTCTCAAATGAGTTGATCTCAAGAGATGAAGGGTTACACTGTGATTTTGCTTGTTTATTATACAACAACCACTTGAATAACAAACTTTCAACTGACACGGTTAAGAGTATCATCTTAGACGCAGTTGAAATTGAAAAAGAATTTATTCTTGAATCTCTTCCTGTTCGATTAATCGGGATGAACTCTGAATTGATGTCGCAATATATTGAGTTCGTTGCTGATAGATTACTTGCAGAATTAGGATGTGAAAAAGTATTTAATGTATCAAATCCGTTTGATTTCATGGATATGATTTCTATCCAAGGGAAAACTAACTTCTTCGAGAAGCGAGTAGGAGAGTACCAAAAAGCAGGAGTAATGTCAGGAAATGAGGGTCAATCATTCTCTATGGATGAAGACTTTTAAGAACCAATTATTGAGAAACACCAAAAACACGCGCCCATGTACGTTATAAAGAGAGACGGAAGAAAAGAGCCGATTAAATTCGACAAAATTACTGCCCGTATTATTAAGCTTTGTTATGGATTAGACCCATTAGTATCACCAGAAGGTGTAGCTATGAAGGTTATTGAAGGAATCTATGACGGGGTAACCACTACTGAATTAGATAACTTAGCGGCTGAAGTTGCAGCAGCTAAAACTATCGATCACCCAGATTATGCCTTATTAGCATCACGTATTTCTGTATCTAACTTGCACAAGAAGACGAAGAAAACCTTCTCTGAGGCAATGGAAGATTTGTACAGATACATTGATCCTAAGACAGGTGAAAACGCTGCTTTGTTAGCCGATGACGTTTACGACGTTATTATGGAAAACAAAGACAGATTAGACTCAAGTATCATTTACGATAGAGATTTCCGTTACGATTACTTCGGTTTCAAAACTTTGGAAAGATCTTACTTATTAAAGTTAAATGGTGAGATTGCTGAACGTCCTCAACACATGTTGATGCGTGTATCAGTAGGTATCCACAAACACGATATCGAAGCTGCAATCAAAACGTACAACTTGATGTCTGAAGGTTGGTTTACACATGCTACACCAACATTATTTAACGCCGGAACTCCAAAACCGCAAATGTCTTCTTGTTTCTTATTAACAATGAAAGAAGATAGCATCAGCGGTATCTACGACACTTTACAATCATGCGCGCAAATCTCTCAAAGTGCTGGTGGAATTGGATTGGCTATTCACGATATTAGAGCAAAAGGTTCTTATATAAAAGGAACAAACGGTACTTCTAACGGTATTGTTCCAATGTTACGTGTGTTTAATGACACTGCACGTTATGTAGACCAAGGTGGAGGAAAACGTAAAGGTTCTTTCGCAATGTACTTGGAACCATGGCACGCAGATGTGTTTGACTTCTTAGACTTGAAGAAAAACCACGGTAAGGAAGAGCAAAGAGCAAGAGATTTATTCTACGCACTTTGGATTCCAGACTTGTTCATGAAACGTGTAGAAGAAAACGGACAATGGACCTTAATGTGTCCTCACGAATGTCCAGGTCTTTCTGAAACTTACGGTGATGAGTTCGAAGCACTTTACACAAAGTACGAATCAGAAGGAAAAGGAAGAAAAACAATCAAAGCACAAGATCTTTGGTTTAAGATTTTAGAATCGCAAATTGAAACAGGTACACCTTACATGTTGTACAAAGATGCTGCGAACAAGAAGTCTAACCAACAGAATTTAGGTACGATTAAGTCGTCTAACTTGTGTACTGAAATTATAGAATACACTGCACCGGATGAGGTTGCTGTATGTAACTTGGCTTCTTTGGCATTGCCGAAGTATGTTGAGGATGGGAAATTTAACCACGATAAATTATTCGAGGTGACTTACCAAGCAGCAGTGAACTTAAATAGAATTATCGACGGAAATTACTACCCAGTACCAGAAGCTGAGAATTCTAACTTACGTCACAGACCAATTGGTTTAGGTGTTCAAGGTTTGGCAGATACGTACATTTTAATGCGTTACCCATTCGATTCTCCAGAAGCAAAACAATTGAACAAGGAGATTTTTGAAACGATTTACTACGCGGCAATGACTGCTTCTAAGGACTTGGCGAAAGTAGAAGGACCTTACCAAACAATCGAAGGTTCTCCAGTTTCAAAAGGAATTTTCCAATTCGATATGTGGGGTGTTACTCCATCAGACAGATGGGAATGGGATGTGTTGAAAGAAGAAGTAAAAGAGCACGGTGTACGTAACTCATTGTTGTTAGCACCAATGCCAACAGCTTCAACTGCACAAATCTTAGGAAACAACGAATGTTTTGAGCCATATACTTCTAACATTTACACAAGAAGAGTATTATCAGGTGAGTTTATTATCGTAAACAAGCACTTGTTAAGAGACTTGGTAAAAGAAGGTATCTGGAACAACGAAATGCGTCAGAAATTGATGGCGTCTAATGGATCTGTTCAAAACATTTCTGAGATTCCACAAGAGTTGAAAGACCTTTACAAAACAGCTTGGGAATTGTCTCAAAAAGAGATCATCGAGCAAGCTGCAGATAGAGGAGCTTACATCTGTCAATCTCAATCGTTGAATGTATTTATGGAGAACGCTAACTTCGGTAAGTTAACTTCTATGCACTTCTTCGGATGGAAACAAGGATTGAAAACAGGAATGTACTACTTGAGAACGAAAGCAGCTACGGATGCAATTAAGTTTACAGTAGACAAAACAATAACAGCTGACAAAGTAGTAGCTAAAACGGAAGAAGAAAGACAAGCAGAAATCGCATGTTCTTTAGATGATCCGGATAACTGCGAAATGTGTTCAGGATGATACGTTAGCATCCAGGACGCATTCGGCGAAGCCACTTGTGTTTAGGATGATACGTTAGCGTCGAGAACACTTGCGTTTAAGATGATATCTGAGGAAAATGATAGGGTCGCTATCATGAGAATGAGCGGCATAACTCAAACTTGTGAGACCCAGTCATTTGAACAATACTGCGTATAGGTTAATAATTGTGCCGTTTTTATAAACCACGCAATGCAAACGCCCCATATTTTTGGGGCGTTTTTTTGTTCCATTAATTCATCTTCTATACTCCCTCCTCCTTCGCTAAACTTTTTTTGGCAAACTGCCGTGCCATCCATTTTAGTCCCTTCCTTTTCCCTAAGTCGCACAAAACCGCAAAACCACTTCCGCTGGTCGTGGCTTTTTACTTGTGCTTACTAAGGCAAACTTTCAGGGCGCTGCCATTGCTGTCACTGTTTGATATGGACCACATGAAATATTTTAAAAGAGAAACAACCTTAGGCTTTTAGAACGTATAAATTCGTTGAGAATAGTGCTTTTGTTTTAGTATTTTTGAGGAAAATCAGAACCAAATGAGATTAAAACTATTAGTAACCTGTTTGCTTGCAGCTGTTGGTAGTGCTGTAGGACAAAAGAAAACACTAGATCATTCCGTATACAACGATTGGAAGTCCGTCCGAAACACGGAAACTTCTAAAGATGGTAACTGGATTGCCTATCAGATAACACCGCACAGAGGAGACGGTACATTGTATTGGTATAACACTGTGAGTGGAACGCAAAATTCATTACTCCGTGGAGAGAACCCTCAATTTAATAGCAATAACTCATACTTAGTTGCTGGAATTAACCCAGGTTTTGATACCCTAAGAACCTTAGAATTGGAAGAGGTAAAAAGACCAGAATGGGTAAAAGATAGTATGGTTGTGGTTTGGTTGGAGTCAGATTCAATTCGCAAATTCGACAATGTTTCTTCGTATCAATTAAACGAGCGTAACGATTGGATGGCCTTCATGCGTACAGAAAATGTAGAACGTGAATTGAAGGAGAAAAGAAGGTTTTGGATTTTTGGTAAAAAGATAAAAGAAGAACCTGAGTTTACCAGCGAAGGGAAACAATTAAATGTGTACAACCCTGTTACAGGAGAAGAGCATATTATAGGAGATGTAAGTGATTACCGTTTTGGTAGAAATGGAAAATACTTAGTCTACACTAAGGCAATTAAAAAGAATGAAAAAGACAGCAGCTACCTTTTTGTATTTGACTTGAACAAAGGTGAGGAGTTTGCACAGTCAATGCCTTTTACAGCTTTGGGTCAATTTACCTTCGATTATGAAGGTGAGTTTATTGCCTTCTTAGCAAGTAGAGATACAGTAGAAGAAAACAAGCTATTCGATTTATACGAGTGGAATTTACAACAGGATGTTTTGACCAAAATTTTGGATACAAACAATGTATTATTGGAGGGTAAAACTGCCTCTAATTTTTCTGCACCGAGATATTCTAGAGATGGAAGCAAATTATACTTTGGTATTGCAGATATTCCTGAGCAAGAATCAGAGGATACATTGTTAGCATCAGAGAAAGCGACTCTTGATTTATGGCATTATAAGGATAAGCAATTACAACCGCAGCAGTTGTTGTACAAATCTTGGGAAGAGAGAAAAACATTTATGGTAGTTTACCACAGAGTAAATGCCAAGACTTTTACAGTATTAAGTAATGATACACTTGATGTACGTTTAATGGACCATGGAAATAGTGACATTGCTTTGGGAATGTCTAACGAAAGTTATGCTGGAACGTATAATTGGGAATACCCGTGGCCTTCGGATTATTATGCTGTGGATGTTAACACGGGTAACACGAAACTATTAGGGAAAAAGATTGGTTACGCATCTGGTTTGTCGCCTAAGGGAAATTACTTTTTGTATTTCGATACAACGGGTATTGTAATTAAGGACGTTAAGGCGGGAACAGAAAAATGTATTACCTGCATGGCACCTGGTGTAAATTGGTTGCAAGATATGAACGGAATGCCGGCAATGGCGGGACCTCTTGGAATAACAGGATATACGGAGGGTGAAAAAGCTATCATATTGAATTCAGAATTCGATGTATGGCACTATGATATTGCAGCCCATGATTTAAGAAGAATTACAGAAGGAAAGGAAAATAATATTCAATACCGTTTGAACGAATGGGAAAGAGATAGTACTTATTTAACTCCAGAAAATTCGTACATCAAAGCTTTTGATAAAGTAAGTAAAGCAGAAGGAGTATTCACGCTAAATTCTTTTGAAGAAGATGCACAGGTGAAGGAACAGTACTTTACAGATCACGCTATTGTTTATTTACACAAAGCGGAAGAAGGAGATGCTATCGTGTACAGAGAGATGTCAATCAAAGACTATCCAGATATTAAAGTAACGCGTGATAATTTTAAAACGACCACTCGAGTTTCTGTGGCAAACCCACAACAAGATGAGTACAACTGGGCTACGGTAGAGCAAGTAAATTGGACGAGTTATGCTGGAGATAGTTTGAATGGATTGTTGTACAAACCAGAGAACTACGATTCAACTAAAAACTACCCATTATTGGTGTATTATTATGAATTGTATTCGGATGAATTGCACAACCATTATGCTCCTCGTCCAACAGCTTCTATCATTTTTGCTACAGAATATGCATCTGCAGGATACATGGTATTTTTCCCAGATGTAAGGTACGAGGAAGGTCACCCAGCACAAAGTGCATACGACTGCATTATGAGTGGAACAGATAAAATTTTGGAGTTGTATCCAAATATAGACTCTACGCGTATGGGACTCCAAGGACAAAGTTGGGGAGGATATCAAACAGCTCAGCTGATTACGATGACCAATAGATATGCTGCAGCTATGGCAGGAGCACCGGTTTCTAATATGTTCTCTGCCTATGGAGGAATTCGTTGGGGTAGTGGTTTAAACCGTCAGTTCCAGTACGAGAAAACTCAATCGAGAATAGGGAAAACGATTTGGGAAGCACCAGAATTATATGTGGAAAACTCGCCTATCTTTCACTTACCAAACGTAGAAACTCCCGTGTTGATTATGCATAATGATAATGATGGAGCAGTTCCATGGTACCAAGGAATTGAAATGTTTGTTGGACTGAAAAGACTGGGTAAACCAGTTTGGATGTTGAATTACAACGGGGATGGACATAACCTTATGATCAATGCGAACCGTGTAGATTTAAGTATTCGTATGCGTCAATTCTTTGACTATTATCTCTTGGATGCTCCGGCTCCTGAATGGTTAATAGAAGGAATTCCTGCTGTGGATAAAGGAGAAGATTACAAATTAGGATTGGAAGAAGAATAAGAGTTTAATCTAAAAAATACATACTGAAAAAGGGTTTCTGAGAAGGGACCTTTTTTTTGTGGATAATCAGACGAAAGTTGTAGTTTTTGGGACCTTTTTAATACCCGTTTACATCCTCAACTATCCCCTCTACATCCTGTTCAATCATGCATTTAAAGTGTTTTTTTGGACATCCTTTATACCCTATTTTTGAACAAGGTCTACAGTTCAAATCCTTCACCTCATGTATGCTTACTAAACCGGGGTTTGCCGGCATGTATGCATACATCCCAAGATCGGGAACTGTATTTCCCCAAACTGAAACTATGGGCATGTTAAAAGCAGATGCGATGTGCATTAAGCCTGTGTCGTGGGTAAGAAGCACACTGGCTTGTTTTAAAACGCTAGCACTTTCTTGTAGGTTTAATTGACCACATAGATTGCGAAGGTCTTTCTCTGGGAGGGCTTGCACGAGTTGTTCACCTAGTTTTGTGTCTGTAGGACCCCCTAAAAGCACAATAGGACCATTAAGTTGCGCAATGATTTGCTTCAACTGTTCAAAAGGTAATCGTTTGGTAGCAAATTGGGCTCCAATAGCAATGGCTTTAAAGCTTTCTAAAGCGTAAGCATCTTTTATCTTAATTTCGTTTTCAGGTCGAATGAAAAAATCTAGGCCCTTTTGGTCGTTTTTAACTCCTAGTTCTAAAACAGCCTCAAAGTAACGATCAACGATGTGGAGCTGAGGCATTTTGTTGATCTTAAAATTGGTCAATAACCATTTCTCTATGTTGAGCTTAGGAAAGCTCGAGCTTTTTACTTTTAATTTGGAAATTAACCGCTTTGAACGGAGGTTTTTATGTAAGTCAACAATATGGGTATAACCTTCACTCCTTAAATGAGGAAGCACCTCGTTGATGTCTTTTTTAATTGTATAAAGCTTATCAATGTAGGGACTATCTATTAAAAGGTCCGTAAATTGAACTTTGCTTAAAAAGTGTATTTCGCTTTGTTCACCCAATTGTTCTTTCAAACAACGAACAATGGGAGAGGTTAAAACAATATCTCCAATAGAACTAAAACGAACTACAAGTACCTTCATGAATCTAGAACAATTTTAAGCGACTTTTACGGATAGACTCTCTAAAGTCATCTAATTTTTCAGAGTTGTTTTTTCCTGTAAATCGTCTCATAAATTTAAAGTGACCTTTTGCATTTTTCCAGTCAAACTCATCTTCGAAGATAGGCACAATGGCAAAGAAATAGATATCCTCATTTTCTATAGGAGCCAATTGTTGTTCTAACAAGATAGGATCTGTTAAAATGAAATGATTTTGCTTCATAGTAGCAGAGATAGGATTTCCTTCTCTATTCGCTTTGAAAGTATGCCCCGCGTTGTAGTAGGTGTCATTATCTCTCAAATGTTTGGCCAAGCGTTGTATGGCGGGGAAAACCCAATTCATGTTTGGGTTCTCTATGTCTTCCCATTCCCAGTAACTGGGTAAACAGAAGTAGAGTTCGCAGTGTTTTCTGTCCTTGTATTTTTCCGGAACGGGCATATCTTTTTGCGCCAATCCATTGGTCATTATTACCGTAACGGGAGTCTGTAACTCCAGCTCTAGCATGAGCAAAGAAACTTCGTCTTCAGTTTTAGCTTCGTAAGGAATTACTCTTCCTTCACCGAAGCGATTGATCATTTCTTGTTCTACAATCGTCATGCTTATTGTATTGATTTATCCAAAGCCATCCAAAATGCCTCATGGGAAGGAACACATCCGTTTTCTATCATTTCGAAAACTTCAATTTCTCTTTCTTTGCTGTAGGCTTTTTTATGCTTAAAGAATTGTAATTGTTGTGCCTTCGTACTTAAACTTTCATGAATAGACTCCGGAGTTGAAAGGTCTACTTCAGCTTCTGGAGATTTTGGATTAATTCCAATTAATTCTATTTCTTCTTTAGTGCATTTAAACACGAGTAGGCTGTCTTTAGCACGCATTTCTAAAAACTTCATCTTTTCCATTACTTTCTGAAAAACGGTATCAGAAAATATGGCCACTAACTCTTCTGCTTTTGCACTGTTTTTTTCATTCATCTCAAGCCACTCTTCATTGCTTACTCCATTGGCAATCAAGAAGTGCTTAAAATCCTCGTCAAAAGCTGCTCTTTCTTCCTGGTTTAATAAACGAAATTTCATGCTGCGAAGTTAAGAAATGCAGGTGATGTTCCTTGCTTTTATACGTAAATAGTTCATCTATACGGCAAAATGTCAATAGGTTTTTGTTTTCCTTCGGTCATCTTCGTGTTGAAATCTGACAAATAAGCTTTGCCTCGATGCGCTTTATGGTTTGAATCGCCTAAATAATTGTTATTTTTGAATTCAAAATAATTAGTAACTATGGGATGTTCCAGTTGTAGCAGCGGAGGAGGTACTCCGAGAGGCTGTCAAAACAATGGAACTTGTAGTTCTGGTGGATGCAATAAACTTGGCGTTTTTAACTGGTTGGCAAATATGCAATTGCCTGCTGGTCAGAGCCAATATGATATAATTGAAGTAAGATTCAAAAATAGCCGTAAAGGTTTTTATAGAAATGTAAAGGACTTATCGTTACAAGTTGGCGATGTAGTTGTTGTAGAAGGTAGCCCAGGTTTTGACATTGGAGTGGTGTCGATAGTGGGTGAACTTACCAGGATACAAGTTCAAAAGAAAGCGCCAAATATGAAGGCGCACGAAGCAAAGAAGATTTATCGCATTGCGAATCAGGAAGATATCGACAAGTGGATGGAAGCAAGAAACCTTGAGAAAGAGGTGATGCACCAAGCCCGAGAATTGGCGATTAACCTAAATTTAGAGATGAAAATCTCAGATGTGGAATATCAAGGGGACTTAACAAAAGCCACTTTTTATTACACAGCAGATCAACGTGTCGATTTTAGACAGTTGATAAAAGATATGGCGGAGGCATTCAAAATTAGAATTGAAATGCGTCAGATTGGAGCTCGTCAGGAAGCAGCTCGATTAGGTGGAATAGGTTCTTGTGGTAGAGAATTGTGTTGTTCTACGTGGTTAACAGATTTTAGATCTGTATCTACTAGTGCGGCGCGTTACCAACAATTATCATTGAACCCGCAAAAGTTGGCTGGACAATGTGGTAAACTAAAATGTTGTTTAAACTACGAGTTAGACATGTACTTAGACAGCATTAAAAAGTTTCCTAAACCAGATACGCGTTTGTACACCGAAAAAGGTTCTGCCATACACGTAAAAACAGATGTGTTTAAACGTTTGATGTGGTATGCTTATGAAGGTGAGGCAGGTGTAGGATCAGGATTAATTCCTTTATCGCCTGAGCGTGTTGAAGAAATCGTTGAACTCAACAAGAAAAGAGAGAAACCGGCAGATTTAAAAGACTTTGAAGAACAAATCAAGGTGGAGCCAGATTACTCTAATGTGGTTGGACAAGATGATTTAGACAGGTTTGAGCACGTGTTTAAGCGCAGAAAGAAAAAGCGTAAAAAACCAGGAGGAAGACCGGCAGCTAAGAAGGCAGAAGCACAGAAAACAAGCAACAAACCAGCAGCCAAGCAAGAAGCAAAAGCTGAAGGAAATAAGCCAAAGCCAACGCGTAAACCTCGTCCGCAAAATGCGAAAGGTAAGCCGCGTAAGCCGAAGCCTCAGAATGCAGCAAAAAACACCCAGAACCCAAAAGAGGTGAAGGGTGGGAATAAGCCAAAACCGAAAGGGCCAAAGCCAGAGCAAAAGGCAAAAACGGAGAAAAAACCAGTTAAAGGACCTAAAGCTGAAGGTCAACCAAAAGCTGCTCCAAAGAAGAATTTCAAGAAGAGAAAACCACGTCCGCAGGGCGGAAATAAACCACAAGCCAAGAAAGATGGTGAATAAAATTGTGATGATATTAGGCTTAGGAATTCTCCTCGCATCTTGCGGGGAGCGTCCTATGTTTGATAACAGTTATTCTTTTGAAAATAGAGCCTGGAACCAGCAAGAAAAAGCAGTGTTCCACGTAGATGTTACAGATACTTTAACGCCTTATTATTTCGATGTGCAATTGCGTACAACCACAGATTATGCTTTTAGTAATTTGTGGGTAATGGTGAATATTACAGCACCAGACAGTACAACATCTAAACAGGCGGTGAAAGTGAATATTGCAGATGACAAAGGCAAATGGATAGGTACAAAATCTGGATCGTTGGTAAGTAGCGCTATGCGTTTTAGTGCCCAACAATTTCCATTGAAAGGAAACTATTCATTTGAAATAGAACAAGCCACAAATCAGCAAGAAATAAAAGAAATTGTTGATGTAGGAATACGCATTATAGCGAAGGAAAAGTAAAACTGCCCCAGATTGCAGCGGTAGCTTGCCCTAGCAAACATTTAGAAGCATTACAAGAAAAGGTACGACCACAGGAAGTGCCTTTTTTTGTATCCTGCTACTTGATGTTGGATAGGGTAACTTTAGCGGAAAGCGGGTACCCAAGTTACTTGGGGTAGGCAGCCTAAAGATTATTTACAAGTTTTTCATCAATTCCCTGTCTTTCGAGTTTACCTCAACAGGCGGACAACGATTCGGGTCTTTTTTGAATAACCAAACGAATTTTAATTTAATAAGTAGCGGCTGATAAGTACTCGAATACCACTCTAATGAAGGGTTTCCTGTTCTCCATTCGTAAATTTCCATGATGGGCATTCGTACTCCAGGAATAATGAAAAATCCACCATTTATTTTAAAACCGTAGCCAATTTCGTAGTTTAACTGTGATACCAAATCATTTTGGAAGAATTGAGTTTGCGGTAAACTGCTCCCAACATAGTCCATATTTCCACCACTTACGCGAAAATCTAGGTTAACCCCTAAGGCGTGATCAATAAAGTTGCGCGGGTTAATTTGGAAAACATTGTGAACGCCGAAACGCGCAAAAGCATAACCTAAGTTAAAGTCGCCCGATCCAAATTCTGAAGTTACAACATCCCCAGAATTGTCGAGTAAATCTATTTGTAATTCCTCTTTACCACCAAAATATTTGTAGCCCAAAGACCAATCGTAATACTGTATAAATTTGCGGGGACGTTTGGTAATGTGTACCATCCCGATTTCTCCGTAAACACCAAGTTTTCCTGCAGGATCAAACTGATATAAAGCAGGTCGTCCTCCTAGCGTTGTTTCTCGCTGCGGCACCTCTAAATTGGTTAACAAATAAGTAGGGCCTACCGCGATTTGTATACCATGACGCAGATAATCTCCAGTTACCCAACGGTAAAGCGGCTTGTGTAAACGCTGATTTCCAAAATGCTGTTTACGCTTTTTCTTTTGCTTATACATTTGGGCTGAACCATTGAAGGCCAGCAAAGACATTAATACAAAAACAAGAACTCTCATACTAGAATAATTCATGATAACGAATGGGTTACACACAAAGGTAAGGATAGATGTTAGAGCAGCAGAAGGTGAACTAGAAAAACTTATAGACACTTATTATTTGATAAGCTTTGGGGGTATGTGCTTCCTTTGCAATACAGCCCACCGGGCCATACACTATAATCCTCCCACAACACCTGTAAAAGTAGGGCGCGCACTAAGCTTCTTGGGTCGCTTTGTGCACGTGTACTTTTGATATAGGTGTTGCGCTGCGGGTTGCCGTTGCTGTCCCTTACCCTACACCCAGAAAAGGAGAGTTAGAAATAAAATAAATTTGTGGGATCGCAATGAATCTTTTATTTTTTCGGTATGAAATTATACCACTGTATATTTCTACTGCTAATTATATTACTTACTACTAGTTTCTCTACAAAGAAACATTTTCCGAAAGCTCTCTATGTAGAGCTTGTTATACCCCTAAATGATAGTGTTGCTCCGAGAGCGGAAGGTTTGGTGTTGATGGATTCTGTTTTATATTATTCCAACAGTGCCTTAACAAGTTCTTACTTGGCCAAGTCTTTTCGCTGTTATGAAAAGGATTTTAGCTCCTCGTTTGCCTACTATCAGGGAATTTGTAGATCAGACATAGAAGTACTCAGTAATTATTTTAGAGAGGAGAAAGACAAGAAGAAAGATCGAAAACCGAATGTACACAAGTTACGTGTCTGTAATTCCTTTGGGACCTTAAGTTTAGAGGTGAAATCTGCAGGACAGATAAAGAAGATTGTTAAAAATATTCAGAAGTTAAAAGGACTATCTGCTCGTACGAAAAAGATGTTTTCCTCTTGGGATGCATTAGAAGCGTGTAAATAGTTTACGATAGTTATGTTCATAAAAAAGGCTTCCGTTGCGGGAAGCCTTTTACTATTTGATGTAAGATTTACAGTAATTCTAACATTTTGTCCATTACCTCTGGTTTGTCCCAGTTTTCGTGGATGTTATCCATCTGCATTACTTTTTCCATGATTCTATTTTTCTCTTCACCACCTTTAAGGGCTTGTGAGTAAGGAATATGACTAAAGGTTACCTCAGAGTATAGTGGCATCCATTTGTCTGGATGTAATTTAGCAAACTTCTTTTCAATTTTCTTACGCAATAAGAAATCTGGATCTCCAGATAAATCGCGCATTTCAATGTAATTGTACAAAGCCAGATCTGCTATAGCATCAGCATCTGGTTTACGAGTAGTACTGAAAGTTTCGAATAATTTATCCCAATCTCCTTCCATCTCATTGTACATGTTGTGGAATACAGTACAATCTTCGAAACCAGAGTTCATTCCCTGTCCGTAGAAAGGAACAATAGCGTGAGAAGCATCTCCTAAAATCAATACTTTATCATCGTAGTTCCATGGACTACATCTTACCGTAACTAAAGTAGAAGTTGGATTCTCGAAGTAATCTTCTACCAAGGTTGGCATGTGAGGTACAGCGTCTGGGAAAGTCTTCTGGAAGAAGTCCATTACTTGCTCCTCTGTTTTGATCGTATCAAACGAAAGCTCTCCTTTCATTGGGAAGAACAGCGTACATGTGAAGCTCCCATCCATATTTGGAAGTGCAATCATCATGAATTCACCTCTTGGCCATATGTGTAAAGCATCGTTAGCGATACGGTGTGTTCCATCCTCATTCGGCGGAATAACCAATTCTTTGTATCCGTGAGAAAGGTATTCTTGCGAATAGTTGAACATTGGAGTTTTTTGCAAACGCGAACGTACTGCAGAGAATGCTCCATCTGTTCCAAAAATTTGGTCGTAAGTATATTCTTCTTTCTTGTTCTCCTCTGTATTTAGAAAAGAGATAGTGTTTGATTTTAAATCAATGTCTAAACACTTTCTGTTGAAACGGTAAGTAATGTTTGGGTAATCATCCGCCAAATTCATGAGCTTCTGATTTAAACCTCCACGCGATACAGAGTAGATTGCTTCTCCGTTTAATCCGTAAGGAAGGTCAGATAAATTCCCTTCAACATCGTGCATTTTTCTACCGTACATCGGTAAAGACATTTTCTTAATTTCATCTGAAATGCCAGCTAATTCTAAAGCTCTCCAACCTCTATCTGATAAAGCTAAATTGATAGACCTTCCACCAATCTCATCCGCCTTACGCAAATCGGGTCTACGTTCGAACACATCCACTTGGTAGCCTTTTTTTGCCATTAAGATGGCTTGTAAGCTTCCCACTAAACCTGCTCCTACTATTGCAATTTTTTTCATAGTTCTATAGTCAAAGATGTTTTACAAACATCCATTGTTTATTTTCTCCACTTTGTTTCGTAGCGTTCACGTGAAAACATATTGTCAGCACGCTTTGCTTTTTTTCTGTTGTGTACAGCGGCCATTCCACGCCAAACTACGATACCAAAAATCAATACAGCAATGGCCTGTACAATAATTTCTATGTATTCAGCCTCATTGTTAATTGCCCCAGAAAACCGGGTTTGTATCAATTCTTGGATATTCATTTTACTGTATACTTTCTTCTAAAATTCTTCCGAAGTTGAATACGTCTTCGTAAGTGTTGTATAAAGGAGCTGGAGCAACACGAATTACGTTCGGTTCTCTCCAATCGGCAACTACACCTCTTTCTGTCATGGCATCAAACAAAGCTTTTCCTTGTCCGTGCGCTAAAATAGAAAGCTGAGCTCCTCTCTTTGTTTTATCTCGAGGTGTAATAATTTCGAAAGTAGCGTTTTCGTTACGTGCAGAAATCTCATCGATAACAAACTCTAAGTAAGCTGTTAAATCATCGCGTTTCGCACATAGTTTCTCCATTCCTACTTCGTCGAAAATATCTAAAGACGCAAGGTGAGCAGCCATTCCTAAAACAGGAGCATTACTCAACTGCCATCCTTCTGCACCTTTCATAGGGTTGAAACCAGGTTCCATTTGGAAACGCGTTTCTTTATCATATCCCCACCATCCCGCGAAACGTGGCAATTCTGGTTTGTACTCATGACGTTCATGCACGAAAATTCCAGAAACTCCACCTGGAGAAGAGTTTAAGTATTTGTAAGTACACCAAGCGGCAAAATCTACTCCCCAATCGTGTAACTTTAAATGAATGTTACCTGCAGCGTGTGCTAAATCGAAACCACAGATGGCACCAACAGCATGCGCTTTTTCAGTGATGGTTTTCATGTCGAACAACTGTCCAGTATAGTAGTTTACACCACCAATCATAACTAAAGCAAGCTCATCACCAACTTCTTCGATTTTTGCATAGATATCTTCTTCTCTGATCAAGTGTTCACCTTCACGAGGTGCAACCTCCACCAAGTCCGTTTGTGGATCTAATCCATGGAATTTAACTTGAGACTCCAAAGCGTATTGGTCAGATGGGAAAGCTTTTGCCTCACAAATGATTTTCTTACGCTTACCTTCTGGACGGTAAAAACTTACCATCAAAAGGTGAAGGTTTGTAGTTAATGAGTGTGTTATCACGACCTCTTTAGGAAGAGCACCCACTACTTTAGCTGCTTTTTCTGTTAAGAACTCATGGTATTCGAACCAAGGCTTTTCAGCGTAGAAGTGACCTTCAACACCCCACTTAGCCCAATCGTTAAGTTCTCTTTCTATGTATTCTTTGGTTGTTTTGGGTTGTAGCCCAAGAGAGTTCCCAGTAAAGTAAACCACATCCTCACGGAAGTTTGGAATGTAGAATTGGGTTCTGTATTTATTTAATTCGTCTTTCGCGTCTTTCTCTCTCGCAAATTCTAAGCTATTCGTATAGTTCGTCATTGTATTTTATGTTCTTCAAGAATGGCTTGCAATTTAACAAAAAAGAAGGTTTTATCAAGTGATATATGTCAATATGATGGGGGTGTGAAATCCTTAATACTCCAATTTAGTCGGTAGAATTGCAGAGACTCACGAATTGGAAGGATAGTCGATGCCATTTTAACAAAAAAATCCCCCAGCCGAAACCAGGGGATTCAATAAATTTTCATCTATTTGAGTATTACTCCATACCTACGCGAGATGGGGCAATCGTTAAACTATCTAATTCAGATTTCAAGGGTTCAATAAAGGTTAAGTAATCCGGTATCAATTCTTTCTTCATAGGTTCAGACTGAGGGAATTTCTGTGCTCTGTGATCTACTTGTCTACCATTTTTCCAAAAACGGTAGCATACGTGTGGACCCGTTGCAGCTCCAGTTGAACCAACGTATCCGATAACATCACCTTGTTTTACGCGTACACCCGGACGAATTCCTTTGGCAAATTTTTGCATGTGTAAGTACTGTGTTTCATAAGTGGCGTTGTGACGAATTTTAACGTAATTCCCATTTCCTCCAGATCTAGAAGCTTTGGTTACCGTACCGTCAGCTGTACTTAAAATAGGGGTTCCATAAGGTGCTGCATAATCTGTCCCTTTATGTGCTTTTACACGTTTGTAAATAGGGTGAAATCTTCTTAGGTTGTATGCCGAAGTCATACGTGCAAATTTCACGGGCGACATTAAGAAGGGACGTTTCATTTCCTTACCTTCTTCATTGTAATAGCCTGTTTCCATGTTGGTAGAGTCTGTAGTATATCTAAAAGAGTACATACCTTCTCCACTGTGCTTAAACCAAATTCCAATGATATCACCTATTCCGTAAGCTTCACCTTCTATGCTTTTTTGTTCGTAGACCACTTTGAACTGATCTCCGGCTTGAAGCTTAAAGAAGTCAATGCTCCATGCAAAGATGTTTTCGAAGGCTTCTGCTAATGCCGCTGTAGTTCCAAAATCGTTTATTTGTTCGTCTATAGCCAAGGTAAGGTTAGAGTTCTGAACAATTTCTCCAGTTAACGTCTCTCGATTTACTTTAATATCTCGGTAATGTTTCTCAACGCTCAGACTATCTCCAAAATTGAATACATAATAACTTTCTATGTTGGCTTCATAGATTAAATGTTGTGCGCGGTTATTTGTATCTCCTTTTCTAACAAGAACAACGAAAGGATCATTATAATTCACATAATCTAAACCAACGGCAGAGTCACCGGCCATTTCTGCAATGGTGTTAATGCTATACTGGTCAATTCCATAAGGTAGAAGCATGTGACTCATGGTCCAATTCATTTTTACCGTATCATGGTATACATCGAATTCGTTTAAATCGAAGCCGTACTTCATGTTTTTAGGAAGCTCAACAACAGTATCTTTTATTGCTGTTTTTTGTGCTGAATTATTTGCTTTCTCTTCTTTTCCTCCACAGGCTACCAATAAAGCCGTTATACCTATAACAAATATTTTTTTCATCCTCTGTACTTGTACTATTTTGTGTTTTTGCTCCAAGGAGAATCCTCAAAAGCAATGCTTGCAAATGTAATGAACTCTTCTTGAAACACTTTCTAAAAGAGCAATGAGCTTTGTAAATAATGTGAAAAGTAACTTTAATAAAGTTGAAGGATTGTGTTTTTCCAGGAATTTACTCACGAAGTTCTTGCTAAAAATAGAGTTTAGATGGTGCTCTAATTCTACCAATTGTTTAATTTTGCCCACGCGTATAAATTACATAGAAAAAGATGAAAGTTTTAATATTAGGATCTGGAGGTAGAGAGCATGCATTTGCCTGGAAAATTGCACAAAGTAGTCATTTAGATGAATTGTACATAGCACCGGGAAATGCTGGAACTAAAGAGTTAGGAACTAACGTGAATATTTCAGTTACTGATTTTGAAGCAATCAAAACTTTTGTGATTGAAAACGTAATAGAAATGGTTGTTGTTGGTCCTGAAGATCCTTTGGTACAAGGGATTTCAGATTTCTTTGCTGCAGATGATGCGTTGAAAGGAGTTTATGTAATCGGACCAAACAAAGAGGCTGCTCAATTAGAGGGATCGAAAGATTTCGCCAAGGAGTTTATGATGCGTCATAATATACCAACAGCGAAGTACAAGACCTTTACAAAAGATACTTTGGAAGAAGGGAAAGCATTTTTAGCCTCGTTAAAGGCACCTTATGTATTAAAGGCAGATGGATTAGCTGCAGGTAAGGGTGTTTTGATTTTGGAAACTTTAGATGAAGCTCAGCAAGAATTGGAAAGCATGTTGAGTGATGCGAAATTCGGAGATGCTTCTTCTCGTGTAGTTATTGAAGAGTTCTTAACAGGTGTTGAGATGTCAACATTTGTATTGAGTGACGGTGATGGGTTTAAAGTATTGCCAGAGGCAAAAGATTACAAGAGAATTGGTGAAGGTGATACAGGTTTAAATACAGGTGGAATGGGAGCTGTTTCTCCAGTGCCATTTGCCGCTTCAGGATTTTCTGATAAAGTATTGAACCAAGTTATTATTCCTACAATTAAAGGGTTAAAAGCGGATGGAATCGAGTACAGAGGATTCATTTTCATTGGTTTGATCAATGTAAAAGGTGAGCCATTTGTTATCGAGTATAACTGTAGAATGGGTGATCCTGAAACAGAGGTTGTTTTACCGCGTTTGAAGTCTGACTTACTAGACTTATTTGAAGGTGTAGGAACACAGACTTTATCTGAAAGAGACGTGGAAATAGATCCAAGAACAGCTACAACTGTGATGATGGTTTCTGGAGGGTATCCAGAGGCTTATGAAAAAGGAAAAGCGATTTACGGATTGAACGCTGTTCAAGATAGTATCGTATTCCACGCAGGAACAAAAGCTGATGGTCCGGCAGTAACGACAGCTGGAGGAAGAGTTTTAGCTGTTACAAGTTACGGTAAAGACATGGAATCTGCTCTTGAAAAGTCGTACGAGAATATTCAAAAAATAGAATTTGAAAAGTCGTACTACAGAAAAGACATAGGATTCGATTTAAAATAGATTGATTAATAATTGATAATAAACGAATGGTAGCGCACTGTTGCCATTCGTTTTTTGTTTTATAAAAGAGGATATTTTACGCACCCCGATGTGGATTAAATATTTATAAGGTGGGTTTAAGCTGCCATTAATTTTATTAAATTCGGGTTTTAACAGATGGAATCATATACCATATTTTTCATTATAGGAACACTTATCGCTTCTGCCTTTTTCTCAGGTATGGAGATTGCTTTTGTATCGGCCAATAAGTTGAAAATTGAGCTAGATAGAACCAAGGGTAATATCAGTGGTAAAATTTTAGGTCGTTTTGTACAATACGATGCCAACTTTATCGCGGCCATGTTATTGGGTAATAATATTGCCCTTGTAATATATGGTATACAAATGGCGAAACTAATCGAAGCTCCCTTAGAAGCTATGATGGGAGAGAGTGCTTGGGTACTTTTGGTGCAAACCATAGTTTCAACATTGCTCATACTGGTTACCGCCGAGTTTTTACCCAAAGCTATATTTCAAATTAACCCCAATAGAATTTTAAAATTTGCGGCTATACCGCTTGTGATTATCTATTACATACTCTTTATTCCAACTCAGTTTACCATGTTGTTGAGCAATGGTTTGTTGCGCTTGTTTAGAGTAAAGTCAGATAACGGAAGCAATGTGTTTTCAAAGGTTGATTTAGATCATTATGTGCGTGATTTGAATGAGCGAATGGAGGATGAAGACGAATTGGGTAATGAAATGCAAATTCTTCAGAATGCATTAAATTTTGGAAATGTAAAGGCAAGAGACTGTATGATACCGCGTACAGAAATTGTAGCCGTGGATGTTGAGGATGATATTCAACATTTGAGTGAACTTTTTGTTGAAACAGGTTTGTCGAAAATCCTAATCTATAGAGACAACATAGATAATGTGATAGGATACTCACATAGTTTTGAATTGTTTAAACACCCAAAACGCATCAAAGACATCTTAATACCTATCAGCTTTGTTCCAGAGGCGGTTCCGGGTAAAGAACTCTTAGAATTGTTTACAAAACAACAAGGAAATATTGCTGTAGTTGTGGATGAGTTCGGTGGAACTTCTGGTGTTGTGACCATAGAAGATGTTATTGAAGAAATCTTTGGAGATATTGAAGATGAGCACGATGCGGATGAGTTATTGGAGGAGCAAATAGATGAACACACGTATAGATTTTCTGCAAGAACAGATATCGATTGGTTGAATGAGAAATATGATTTTGACTTCGAAGAGTCTGCAGAGTATGAAACACTTGGAGGATTAATCTTGAATCGAATTGCATCTATACCAGAAGAAGGAGATGAGGTCGAATTGAACAATTATAAGTTCATCATCGAGGAGGTATCTGATCGAAGAATTGAAGTGGTGAGAATAGAAATAAAAGATTAATTCTTAAGAGCTAATCGGTTATTACGACGACCAATTTTTTATGTTTTTGCTGAATATCCGCCTTTCTTCCGAATTCCTATTTTCTTGATAAATTTTTGTAATTAGAACGGTATTGGAAGGGAATCTACGCTCTTTTTCGATGTGTCTATGCGAAGTTTTTTAAAGGTCGGCAATAAAGCGGATACTCATAAACATTCCTTTATTTTTTAATTTTTTTGGCTTAGGGATAGCAGCGGCAGCCCACAAAAAGCACTGTTTTATGTGTGTAATTTGGGGGCAAGCGACCTAAGAAGCTTGTTGACGAATACACAAAATAACACTGCTTTTGAGGACTAAAGTGAATAGCCCGTACAAGCCCCGATAGCTTCTTCTGCAAACATATTATTTCTTACTTAGGCACTCAATATGAGGAGTTAAGCGTAAAGGGTGTAAACAAATGCAGCTTATAAACTGAAAACTCTAAAATACTGGGGGGAGTAGCTTTCATTTATAAATTCATATCATTATATTCGCAACCTTATAGAAAAAGAACAAATGGCTTTAATTGGACAAATTCGCGAGAAATCGTGGTTATTATTAGTAGTGGTAGGTGTGGCTATGTTGGCCTTCATTTTACCTTGGGACCAAATTTTTAACGGGTCAGCGAGTCGTGGTGAGAACCTTGGATTTGGTACTGTTAATGGAGAAAGAGTTGATGCTAATGCTTATGAGCAATACAAAAACAACATTGCTCAAAACATGTTCAATAGTAAAAGGCAACAAGACCCTAACGCTAGTTTAACCGAACAAGATTTAAAAAATGCTGAAACTCAAGCATGGAATGCGTTAGTAGGTAAAATGCTTACTACTGAACAATATGAAGAGTTAGGATTGATGGTTTCTCCTTACGAATTGGATGGAATTCTTTACGGAAGAAGTGGGTTTGAACCTTCTCCTATCATTCGTCAGGTAGCAGTAGATTCAAATGGTTTGTTTAACTCGGCAAGAGCACAGCAGATTTTGGATCAATTGCAAATGGAAGATCCTGCAAGATACCAAGCGGTGGTTGATGAAATCAAATTTAACCGTTTGAACGAAAAGTACATGTCTATGTTGTCTTACGGAGTAAAGGCGACAACTTTGGAGGCGAAGGAAGAATATGAAGCTGGAAAAACAGTGAAGAATGTTTCTTTCATCTTTAAGCGTTTCAGTGAAATTCCATCGAATGAAATTGAAGTTTCAGAAGATGAGTTAAAGGCATACTACGCAGAACACAAAAACGAAAAGAAGTACGAGCAACAAGGTACACGTAAAGTTTCTTACTTTACAGTTCCATTAACTCCTTCTGAAGATGATACGATTTCTGCATTGAACAATATGGTTCAGTTAAAAAACTCTTTTGAGAATGCACAAAACGATACATTGTTTGTACAACAATACATGCAAACACCAACGGTAGAAGCGATTAAATTCTACCCTGAGGATTCTTACTTGAACCCACAGCAAATGCAACAAGTTTACCCTGCAGAGATGACAAATTTAGCAGTGGGAGATATTGTTGGACCAATTAGTACTTCAACTTTTATTGGTGTTGCTAAGGTAAAAGAGATTGAAGAGCAAAAACAAGCGCACGTTCGTCACATCTTGATTTCTGCAAACAAGAATGACGAAGATGCTTATGCTGCTGCTAAAGTGAAAGCGGATAGCATCATGAATGTGATTAAGGAGCAAGACAACTACGTTGAAATGGAAGCTCAATTCAATGAGGATCCAGGAGGGAAAATGAACCACGGAGTTTACAAAAACTTCCCAGAAGGTGTTATGGTTCCTGAATTTAATGATTTTGCATTCAACGAGCCAGTTGGAACTATTGGAGTTGTAGGAACTTCTTACGGTTACCACGTTGTTGAGGTTGTAGGTAGAAGAA
>NZ_JAWWCF010000002.1:0-54172 GCF_033720595.1 Lishizhenia sp.
AGAATTTTTAAAACTTTTGGAGGCACATCCACAAGTAGAAGTTAGCGTATCACCGTCTGACAAAGAATTGTACCAACTCATTGCAAAAGCAAAGGTCAATCTACTTATTACCTTTCAGGCCACAGGGATTAAACATAAACTCATCAATGCTTTGAGTAACGGTGGATATATTATCGCGAATAATGAGATGCTTGCTGGAACAAAAATGGAAGAGTTTTGTTGTATAGCCAATACGCCTGAAGAAATTAAAACAGCTCTTGAAAATTGTTTTTCAACGGCTATAGATCCTACTGCTATTTTAAAGCGTAGATCCTATATATCGGCACATTATGGATTGCAAGCTCACGCCCAACAAATTCATGAAGCCCTTACAAAGAAAAAGAAAGGAGAATAGACTAAATCTCCCTTTAAAACAAGATATTTGTAGCACACAAGAGATATAAGATTAACACATGAAATATTGTAATTCACTTACACAACGTACTCGATTTAAAACTAGAGAAGTTAAAATTGGAAATTTGACCTTAGGTGGCAACGCTCCTATTCGAATTCAAAGTATGACCACAGCTGATACTATGGATACGCAAGGTTCTGTAGAAGAATCTATCCGTATGATAGATGCTGGATGTGAATTAGTAAGATTAACTGCACCTTCTAAAAAGGAAGCCGAAAACTTAGGTGTTATTAAGGCTGAATTATTAGCCAAAGGATACGACACTCCCCTGGTGGCTGATATTCATTTTACACCCAATGCGGCAGAAATCGCAGCCACAAAAATTGAAAAGGTTAGAGTAAACCCAGGAAACTACGCCGATAAGAAGAAATTCGAGGAAATCGAATACAACGACGAAAGTTACCAGGCAGAGCTTGAACGTATAGAAAAGAAATTTACACCTCTAGTGCTCTTGTGTAAGAAAGAGGGAACGGCAATGCGTATTGGTACCAACCACGGTTCTTTATCCGATAGAATTTTGAGTCGTTACGGAGATACTCCCGAAGGCATGGTTGAGTCTGCCATGGAATTTTTACGCATTTGTAGAAAGAATGATTTCCATGAGATTGTAATTTCTATGAAAGCCAGTAACACCCTTGTAATGGTCCAAGCTTACCGTTTGCTTGTAGCTACTATGATCAAAGAAGGTATGAATTATCCGCTACATCTAGGTGTAACTGAAGCCGGTGATGGTGAAGACGGAAGAATCAAAAGTGCTGTAGGAATTGGTGCTTTACTAGCCGATGGATTAGGTGATACAATTCGTGTGAGCTTAACAGAAGCACCCGAATTTGAAATACCAGTAGCACAAAAACTCGTAAAGATTTACGAAGAAGAAAAAAGGAATGAGGTTGAACCAATTGAAACACTTCAATATGATCCCTTTCATTATACACGAAGAGATAGTTTCGAGGTTCACAACATTGGTCATAAACACGTACCTGTTGTAATTGGTGATTTACACACTACAGAAAATATTAAAGCTTCTCACCTATTTGGATTCGGCCATAATTACAACGTTGAATTAGACAAATGGAATCAAAAAGATTTAGCTGCAGATTACATCTACGTAGGTAATCAAAAGGTCGATTTTGAAACTCCTGGATACTTGGGTATTATTTGTGATTTTGAAAATTTTAAGGAAAACTACAGTGAAAAAGATCACTTTTTCCCTTTACATACAACAGTAAACACCTTAGCCGAAAGTAAGGCTAAAATCAACTTTTTAAAGATAAACGTAAACGATTACAATATAGACTTAAGTCAATTACCAGAAAACACGGTGCTTATTGCTGAAGCAGCGGGAAGTTTTACCCAATCATTTAGAAAATTCTTTAATCATCTATCACTTGGAAACATTGAAGTACCCGTGATACTCAATTTAAAGCTAAATACAGCCGATTTAGAGCACTATCAGCTTGAAACTGGAGCAATGGCTGGTTCAATACTCATAGACGGCTTTGGAGACGGTTTATTTATCCAAAATGAACAACACCTACCCTATCTAGCAACTACAAGTACAGCTTTTGGTATTCTACAAGCAACGCGAACACGCATTTCGAGAACAGAATACATTTCTTGCCCTTCTTGTGGTAGAACTTTGTTCGACCTGCAAGAAACAACTGCAAAAATTCGAAAAAGCACATCTCACCTTAAGGGAGTCAAAATTGGGATCATGGGATGTATTGTAAACGGTCCAGGAGAAATGGCTGATGCAGATTATGGTTATGTGGGAACAGGACCAGGTAAAATTAATTTGTACAAAGAAAAAGAGGTTATCAAAAGAAATGTACCTGAAGACGAAGCTGTAGATGCTCTCATTGACCTTATCAAAAGCTACGGCGACTGGAATGAAGTTTCTTCACAATAATTTCATATTTTAACAAAAACTGGGTCTCGAAGCAAAAATTACGCTTCGTATACTCGTAGAACTCGAAACAGCTAAGGTATTTCCCTTTCAGACATAAAAAAAGGCCCTAAATGGGCCTTTATACGTTAAAATAAGTGTCTAATCTTAATCATCATGTCTTAAAACATATACCTGACTACTAAATCCACCTTTTTTAGAATTCAAATTTGAAAGGAAGCCAATGAAGGCGGCTTTCAAAATATTTCCTCCTTTATATTTTTCTGAAAGCATTGAAACGTAAAAAGAATCAAACTTCATAGGGAGCACTTTACACATTTTAATATCATTTAAACAAAAGAGCTTATCAATGTCTTTCTTCTTGAAATGATATAAATGTCGTGGAACATCATAGGCCGCCCAGAACTCTTTGTAGTATTCTGCATCATAACTCGCCATATTTGGAACAGCTACAAACAAAACACCTCCTGGTTTTAGTATACGTCGAATCTCTTTGATGTCTTTTTGTAAATCATAAACATGTTCTAACACATGCCACATGGTAATAACATCTGCACTATTATCTTCTAATTTATAAAGATCAGTTTGTGGTTGTAATTCTATTCCATGCTCCTTTTTACAAAAAGCTCTAGCGTCCTCGTCAGGCTCTAAACCAGTTACGGTGAAACCTTGATTTTGCGCAACTTTCACAAAATGACCTGTCCCCGCACCTATATCCAGCAATTGCTTTCCACTGGTTTCACTTTCTATCCAACGTAATTTTTGGCGTAGCGTTTTCACCCTAACCTTGTTGTAGAGAAAGTTTATAACCCCTTTATTAGAACTTGAATGAGAGATATACTCTTCAGACTTATAGTAAGGGCCAATTTTATCCTTGCTTGGAACAGGGTTGGTAAAATGAAATTTACAATCATCACACTCTACAATCACAAAGTCTTCCTTCGTAATCATGTGATCTTTCACATCCATGAAATGCGTAAATTCTGTTTTACCACAAACTGGACATTCTTCTCTATGCATCAAATCTTGTTTCACGTGAAACTATCTTCCTAAATAAATTAACAATACAGATATATCACTTGGTGATACACCACTAATTCTACTGGCTTGACCAATTGTAGAAGGCCTAATATCGTTTAATTTCTCGACTGCCTCTGCACTTAACGATCCCATTTTGGAAAAATCTACATCCTCCGGAATTTTAAGATTATCCAAACGACCTAACTTCTTCACAGTATCTTCTTCCCTTTGAATATATCCCTCATACTTCATTTGGATTTCTGTTTGTTCCAAAATATCCTCATGACCTTCTAACAATGTATCCACTTCTGTTTTAAGACTAGAATTCAAATCAATTAATTCAGACAATTTCAATTGAGGTCTTGCTACTAAAGAATCAATTTTCACCTGTTGTTTTAAGATGCTGCTCCCCTTCTCTTCCAATAATGGATTTATATCCTCAGGGGTAACACTCGTTTTGTTCAACAAGGTCTTCAATTTCGCCGTACCCGAATTTTTGGCATTTACTCTATGTAAAGCCTCGTCAGACGCTAAACCGATAGCATGACCTAACGGAGTCAAACGTATATCTGCATTATCCTGACGAAGTAAAATTCTATACTCCGCTCTTGAAGTAAACATACGGTAGGGTTCTTTTGTACCTTTTGTGATCAAATCATCTATCAATACACCGATATATGCATCAGACCTACTCAAGATAAAATCTCCTTTACCCAGGGCATGATTAGCAGCATTAATCCCTGCCATCAAACCTTGACAAGCCGCCTCTTCGTATCCCGTAGTACCATTAATTTGACCTGCAAAGAATAATCCTTCCACTAACTTAGTTTCCAACGTATGTTTCAACTGTGTAGGCGGGAAATAATCGTATTCAATCGCATAACCAGGACGGAACATTTTCACATTTTCAAAACCTGGAATAGTAGTCATTGCCTGATATTGTATTTCCTCTGGTAAGGACGTACTAAAACCATTTACATAAATCTCTACTGTGTTCCAACCTTCCGGTTCAACAAAAATTTGATGACGATCACGTTCGGCAAAACGGTTAATCTTATCCTCTATAGAAGGACAGTATCTTGGTCCAGAACTTTTAATGGCTCCATTAAACATTGGTGAACGATCAAAACCTGAACGCAACAATTCATGAGTATCTGGATTTGTATAGGTAATATGGCAAGGACGTTGTGTTAACAAAGCCTTACTTCTTGGATCAAAACTAAACTTACCTCTGATCTCATCTCCCGGTTGAACTTCCATTTTAGAATAATCCAAAGAACGACCATCCACACGTGGAGGAGTTCCAGTTTTCATTCTTCCCGCTTCAAAACCAAGATTAATTAAACATTCAGTCATACCAGTAGCCGCTCTTTCACCAGCTCTACCACCACCGAATTGTTTTTCACCTAAATGAATCAAACCATTTAAAAAAGTACCATTGGTTAAAACGACCTTTTTTGCCTTTACTTCGACACCTATATTCGTTTTAACTCCCGTAACCTTTCCATTTTTCACAACTAATTCAGTTGCCATATCCTGCCAAAAATCCACGTTTGGATTTCTTTCTAACAACAACCTCCACTCTTCTGCAAAACGCATTCTGTCATTTTGCGTACGCGGTGACCACATAGCTGGACCTTTAGATCTATTCAACATTCGGAACTGAATTGCACTTGCATCAGAAACCAAACCTGAACCACCACCTAAAGCATCAATCTCTCTCACAATTTGCCCTTTTGCAACACCTCCCATAGCAGGGTTACAACTCATTTGAGCAATCGTATTCATATTCATAGTAATCAAAAGCACACTCGCACCGATTTTACCAGCGGCATTCGCCGCTTCACAACCTGCGTGACCCGCACCAACTACTACAACATCGTATTCTTTTATCATAACAAATGTTTCACGTGAAACTATTTCAGCATACAAAGGTACGCATCTTCTTTTTCACGCATAAGCTTTTCTTCGGTTTCTGACTTGTCACCATAACCACATAAATGCAAAACACCATGTACAACAACTCTGTTTAACTCTGTTTCACGTGAAACATTCTGAGTAATTGCATTATCCTGCACTCTATCCCAACTGATAAACAAATCACCGGTAATTGCGTTATCCACACAATAATCGAAGGTGATTATATCCGTATAATAATCATGGTCTAAAAACTCTTTATTCTTTTCAAGCAACCAATCGTCACTACCAAAAACCAAGTTCACCTCATCCAAAACTTTACCCTCCGTTTCACAAACTTTAGAAAGCCATGAAACAAAAAATTCCGAATTTAAATTCGGAATTTCAACATCTTCAAAAAATATATTAACCATTATTAAAGTTTAAAACTTAAAATAACGAGTGCACCTTTCTCTTCAAACTCAACTTCATCCGCCAAGCTTTTCATTAAGAACACACCTCTACCATTTTCCTTTTCTAGGTTTTCTGGAGCTGTCGGATCAGGTAGATTATCATAATCAAACCCATCTCCTTCATCCTTTACAGATAATTTAATAAACCCTGTGTCCTCATAAGCTTTTACTACCACCTTACAAGTAGACTTACCTTGATTACCATGTTGAACAGCATTGTTAAATGCTTCTGTTACGGCAATTAATACGTTACCATAACTTTCATCGCGTACATCCATTTCTAAACATACATCATCTACAAAAGCTTCTACTTTCGTTAAATTATCTATCGTTGAATCAACCTCGATTGATTTTACAAATTCTCTTACGTCCGCCATTAATTAACTCTATTAAAGTATTCACTCGCTCTGTCTTTGTAATACCTCTCTAAGGTGGGATTTAAAGACCTTAATAGCTCAAGTTGTTTTTCTTTCAACTTCTTATACTCTAAAAAATCAATAGGGTTACCTTTTTCTGTATTTTTTCCTTCTTCACTTTCTCTTTGTTCATCGAACCCTCTCTCTTTTAGTGCTTTTTCGCTTTCAAACATACGCGTTAAAATATCTTGTTGTCGGTTCACAAGCTCTTGATTCCACTGTTTGTTTATTAACTCTTCTTGTTGCTTTTCTAGTTCTTCTAACAAAGGATTCAATATATCACCTTCACGTTTACCGCCTTTGTTTAACTCGTTCTTCATCTGTTCCAAACGTCTTCTAATTTCACTTTGCTGCGCTGCCATTCGTGCAGCTTGTTGAGCACCCATCGGAATTGGCGAGGAACCTTGCTTATCCCCAGGTTTATTTCCTCCAGGAGACATACCCTTCTTCATGCTCTCTAATTGTTTTTTAAGCATCTCTTTCATACTCTCCATGGAACTATTACCCGAACTACCTTTTCCTTGTCCTCCCGGATTATTACAACTTCCATTACCTCCCTCTTGACTTTGCATTTCTTGCTGCATCTGTTCCAAACTTTCATTAAAAAGCAAGGCCAAATTATTGTAACTCGTCATAACATATTGCTGCTTCACTACCAATGAAGTCAACTTACGTTCATCTATATCCTCCAATAAATTCGCATAATTTCTTTCGATAGCTCTTAACTCTTGATCAATAAACTTTGCAATCTTCGGGTTCCTCACCGCTAAGGCTTCAAGACTATCTTTAACAGGTTCTGCATCATCCATTATTTTTCGTTGTTGTCTACCAACATTGATGTAATCTGGATCTGAACTGTCCAAATTTGCAAACACATCCATGTTCGCCTCTTGGCTTAAACTTAGATTTACCAAAGATTCTAAACACGCTCTTAAAAACTCATAATCTTCTTGGTTTTGCTCTTGCTGACTTTGCATTTGCATCCCATTAATTTTAGCTGCCATTTCTTTCATTTTCTCAGCAGCATTTTTCTGATTCTCTTTCGATTTTGACTCTTTGCTCTTTGACAAATTCTCTTCCGATTCAGAAAACTCTTCCTTAACATCCTCTTTATCCTCATCAAGGTCTTCCATATCAAGAGGACGTTTCAATTCTTCATTTTCCTTTAAAGTCTCTTCATAGTCCTTCATCAATTTATCAAACTCATTTTCTAAAGATTTTTGATCATCTAACTTCTCCTCTGCATTTTTATCTGATTCAGACAACTCTTTCATCTCATCTGCAAGTTCTTCTAAAGACTCTTCTATATCGTTAAGTTTTTCATTGACCTGTAACTGCTTAAGTTGTTCTAAAGCCCTATCCAATTCTTTGTTTAATTCCTCAGCACTTTTTTCAACCTCTTCAGTTACTTCCTTTTGACCATTCTCCTGCTGTCGTTCTAACAATTCCTCTAACTCCTCTAATAAGTCCTTCAATTCATCATCCATCAATTCATTCAACAACTCATCCAACAACTCCTGTTTTTCTAACAGTTCTAATTCCTCTTCTGAAAATTTATCTTTCTTCTCCCATGAATCCTCTAAATCCTTTTTCAGATCTTCTAGCATTTTTTCAAGACTCTGTTGCTGCTTTTTAACATCTTCTAAGCGTTGTTTTTTATTCCAATCACTTGCTTTATTATTAAGTAAATTCTTTTTCAAATCATTTACACTTTTCTGGAAGTCTTCAGCTTTCTTCATAGCTTCTTCCATAGCACTATTCGCTTTATTTAAATCTTCTTGTCTCTCTTTCTTTAATTCTTCTTTTGAAGGAATAGCCAAGGTATACATGGCACTCTTTGTTCTTTTTGAACCATTGACCTTATCATTATCTAACACTTCGAAATAATAACTCACCCGATCTTCTGGCAGAAGACTTAACTGCGAAAAGTTAAAGGACATATCTATGAGTCCTTCGGTTTGACCAATACCCGGTAACACCGTACGTTCCTTTCTCTTTGTTCCTTCTTTACCCTCAACCGTATAAACAAAAGCAACTTCTAAAATCCCTATATCATCCTTTGCGGCTCCATTAAAGCGTACTTTATTGATATCCGTACTGTCAACTTCCCGAACAACACTAAGTGTAGGATAAGCATCCTTAATAACCTCAATTACATAAGAAACCTCTTCTTTATTTTCCAGATCTTGACTCACTAAGGCAAAAGAAATCTGTTCATCGTGCTGTACTTTTGTCGAAAAATTAACACCTTTTTCTTCGAACATCTGAATACTGTCCCCAACTCCAATCTCCAGGCGCTTTGCATTCTTAGTTAACATATCGTACTTCACCACTGTACCTTCAGGCACCAACAAATCAGCTACATTTTCAACCACTTCATTTTTAAGTCCTAAATAGGCAGGATACATTAACTCTGCATTGAACTTTACAAAACTTGCCTTTCCTACTACATCAATTAAATAGCTTTCACTTTCGAAACCATTGGCTGAAAAATAAACGGACATATCCTTGGTTACTTTAGGGAAAGTATATAACCGTTTATCTTTCGTTGACTGTTCCATTAAAAAAACACCTTGATCCGAATGCACAAAAACCTTGTCTGGAAGGGGTTCGTTTTTGGTTGCTTTTAGACGTAGTGATAAATCCACAGCTTCCCCTTGTTCAACCTTTAAAACATCATTTTCTAAAACAAAATCAAAAGGTGCTGGTATCGCGTAATGTGTATTATAATTCACCAAGCGTTCTGTACCCTCTTTATAAAATGAAGGAGCAAAAACTGCTATCGCTAAAACAGTCAGTACAACAGGTAAGACATATTTTAGATATTTTCTATTCTCTCTAATATCTATAGCCGATGCAAAAGGAACTGCACTCAGTTGATTGGATTTTTGTTCGACACTCGCCAACAACAAATCATATTGTTTTTGATCTCTAGAAGCAGCCTCTAACTGAAGGGTGTTTAGCAGTGAATCTTTCACATTTGGGAAAAAATCACCAATTATAATTGAAGCTTGTTCACGGTTGATTCGCTTACCAAAAGAGGTGAGTTTGGCAAGTGGAATAATGAAATAGTAAACGAAGAGATAAAGAATAAAAGCCAATGCACTAAAAAAGAGCACTGCTCGAACAGTAGAATTAAATCTACCGAAATACTCTAAAAGATTCACCAACAAAAAACACGTCAAGGCAAAAGCAGAAAACAAGAGTATCCCTTTCACAAGCTGATTCTTGTAATACTTGCGTATAAACGCATCTATTTGCTCTATTAACCGATCAAATGCTCCCATATATTCCCTTCAATTTAGCTTAACTTACTAAGTTATATTATCTAACGTAGAAAATTGTAACAAGAATGTCCTCCCTTAACAATTTAACAGTTCAGCTAATCCATTATCTTTGCACAAAATTTTAGAAAATGTCTGATAAAGCTGTACGCGTAAGATTTGCCCCTTCTCCAACTGGACCCTTGCACATGGGTGGGGTAAGAACTGCATTATACAATTACTTATTTGCGAAGAAAAACAATGGAACATTTATCCTGCGTTTAGAAGACACGGATCAAACTCGTTTTGTTCCTGGTGCTTTTGAATACATCATGGATGCTTTAGCTTGGTGTGGAATTTCTCCAGACGAAGGTCCTGGTGTTGGTGGTGACTTTGGTCCTTACATTCAATCTGAACGTAAAGCCATGTACCTACCTTACGCAGAACAATTGGTTGCAGAAGGTAAAGCGTACTATGCTTTCGATACTTCTGAAAGTTTAACTGAGATGCGTGAGCGTGCGAAAACAATGAAAATGCCAAACTGGCAATACAATGCTGTTACACGTAACTCTATGCAAAACTCTTTAACGCTTCCAGCTGATGAAGTAGAAAAGAGAATTGCAAACGGAGATCCTTATGTCATCCGTTTCAAAATGCCACGTAATGTAGATGTACGTTTCGAAGATATCGTTCGTGGATGGGTGGTTGTGAATACTAACAACTTAGATGATAAAGTTTTGTTTAAGTCAGACGGTATGCCAACCTACCACTTAGCAAACATTGTAGATGATCACACCATGGAAATCTCACACGTAATTCGTGGAGAAGAATGGTTGCCCTCTGCTCCCTTACACGTTTTATTATATGAAGCGTTTGGATGGGATGCTCCACAATTTGCTCACTTACCATTATTGTTAAGACCTGATGGAAACGGAAAGTTATCTAAACGTGATGGAGATCGTTTAGGATTCCCTGTATTCCCAACGAACTGGACAACTGCAGAAGGAGAATTATACTCTGGATATAGAGAACAAGGTTACTTACCAGAAGCGTTCATTAACATGTTGGCTTTCTTAGGATGGAACCCAGGTACACCGCAAGAGTTGTTTAAACTAGACGAATTAGTTGAGGCCTTCACTTTAGAAAGAGTGGGAAAAGCAGGAGCTAAATTCGATGCTGACAAAACAAAGTGGTACCAACAACAATATTTAAGAGCTACAGACAAAGCTGTATTAGCGAAAGAATTACAAACGCTTTTAGATAAAGAATACGACGCTTCTTTCTTAGAAGAGATCGTAGAAATGATGAAAGAACGTGCTACTTTCTTAAAAGATATGTTGGTAGAAGGAGATTACTTCTTCAATGCACCAACTTCTTACGACGAGAAAACTGTACGTAAAAAATGGAAAGAGCACACTACTCCAATTATGGAAGAGTGGTTAGAGCGATTCAAAAACATCTCAGATTTCAACGCAGAGAATATTGAAAAAGAATTCAAAGCATTCTTAGCTGAGAAAGAATTAGGTATAGGTGCTGTACTTCCTAACTTCCGTCTTGTGTTAACAGGAAAAGGAATGGGACCAAGCATGTTCGAAATTGCTAACTTGTTGGGAAAAGAAGAATGTGTTGCCCGTATGGAAGCAGGTATAAAAAATATTGCAGCTCTTAAAGCTGAAGCGTAAGCATGAAACATACTATAGAAGTAAACGGAATTAAGTTGTATGCCTTTCACGGTTGTTTAACCGAAGAAGGTAAGGTGGGCGGACACTACATTGTAGATGTTTCTGTTACCACAGACTTTTCCGATGCTGCCAAAGAAGATGATTTAAGCAAAACTGTTGATTATGTACAAATCAACAAAATTGTAAAATCTGAAATGGGTATTCGTTCTAAATTAATAGAACAAGTAGGACAGCGCATCGTTGATAAAATGAAAAATGAAATCAATGATCTACATTCCATCAAGGTGAAAATCACTAAGTTGACCCCTCCTATTAACGGAGATGTGAACAATGTGGCGATTATCATCGAAGAGGATGTTTTCCAACAAAACCCTATTGGAGGTTATCGAAAAGACAACTAGTTCAATAAAAATTAAAAATATTGGGCGACAACTAAAGAAATTTTATTATTTTTGTCGCCCGATAATGGTCCTGTGGCCGAGTGGCTAGGCAGAGGTCTGCAAAACCTTGTACGGCGGTTCGAATCCGTTCGGGACCTCAACAGAAACGCTTGATTCTTATAGAATTAAGCGTTTTTTTATGCCCATAACTTTTTGGAGAAACCCCTACCTACACTTGGGAGTCGGGTCAACTTAGATTATCGACCGGAGTCTTGATATAGATTTTTCATTTCACCTACTTTTTGTAATACTGTAAAATAAGTTTCTGAGGGTACTTTTTCTGCGGCACAAAAAAACGGCTCACTTCAAAAAGCTAGCCGCTTATCCCCTTTTTTGTGAATTACAATTCAAGGTTCTATAATTCGAAAAATAGAATCCCTCTACATTCTTAATTCTTACTTCTTAATTTAAGTTTACGTTTTCTTCTTACTAAAACAAAAATCAAAGTTCCCAAAACAACTGCACTACTTACTGCGTAAAAAAAAAGTTGACGATAAAAAGCTTTACGTTTTTCTTCTTCTTCAAAAAGTAATTGCGCCTTACTCTTTGCCCCTGGATTTGGAGCTTCTAATAAATAACCACTTTCCTCCTTCTTTCTATAAGTGAAGCGTTCTAAAACTAAATTACTTGTATCATTTTCTGCAACACCCAATTTTTTCAAAGTAATCGAAACAATCCTGTTCGTATCAGCGTCATAGAGCCTTATTTTATCATGTTCCGCTTTAAAACCAAATCCTACATCACCAATTACATAATCTGCATCAGGATAACGCTTTAAATAAGCCTTTTTGTTCTCTGCAAGTATTAGGAATGCATGCGGCATCAACTTTGTTCCTTGTGGAACTACAAAATGATGTATATCCTCTTTATCTTTTAAAATCCATCCGCTAATATCAATGAGCGTATCTGTTAGATTATAAAGTTCTACAAAATCTTCACTCAAATCTGCCTTAGCTTGGGCTGCATTAATTTCAGAAATTATAATCTGCTTTCTCCATTCAGACTTCGGACGCTTTTCAAAAATGGGTTCAAATACTGTGTTTTCATTTACTGCCACATAAATTTCTGGAGAAACTTCACTTCTCCCCTTCCAGCCTTTGAATACATAATCAAAGCGCGGTGTAGCTTTCACTTTTAGTTTTACCCCTGGAAAATATTTTCCAGAATAGTTTTCTTGGAGTAATAGCGTGTTAAAATCAACACTTCCCGCCTTTTTATCTACGTTCACTTCTACACGAACAGGAGCTTCTAGTGCAAAACGTTCCTGAATATATTGATACAAATACCTCGGACGAGCTTGCGCAAAATCTTTAATATACTGCCAGCTCCTATCATAACGCGATCTGTAAATTCCCCATCTTTTTAAATGAGCATCTATTTCATTCTGTTGTTCTGCTTTGAGTTGATCCGCTAAAGACATGGCTCTCGTAGAATCAAAAGTGGTACTTAACAAATCACAAAACTGATTGATGTACAACATTTTCAAAGAATCGTTCTCCAGTATTTTTCGTATTATCAAAGTTGACCATGCAGGATTTGGCCACTTTTCGGTACTATAGGTTGTGAAATCCTCTACTGTATTTTTAGCTACTTCATGTTTTCCTGTTGTATTTAAACCAAGATCTAAATCAAAGAAAATCCATTTCCATTTTGTTTCTGGTGATGTCGATTTATAGTAGCGAATATTCCCACCTGCATCACCATTAGCGGTATAGGTTTCTAATATGTTATACAAGATATAGTTGTCGATATCTATTTCCTTACTTACAAAGTTTAAAGCTGCAGTATCCGTTAAACTGTTGTTCTGAATATATCTCAAGGTTCTTCTGTAATCATACGGAGAACCATGTTGCCTCTCGTAAATATGACGCATAATAATTACAGAATCTTTGTCGTACCCGTAATGTGCTTTTAAGTAATGTTCGTTAATTTTTTCTCGAATATTATACAATCCCCAATAACGACCGTTAATATACACAGCGCAAGGTCTATACTCTTGGTAATCAATACCTGTTTCCTTTACCAATTGGGTTGCAAAAACATCGCGTGCATGAGCTGCTAACATATCTCCTCCCCCATTTCTCAGGACAAAGTTCTTGTATTTATCAATTTCTAGTTGCGGAAAAATCGGGTACTCAAATTTCTTATTACCATACCTCGATCGAGCATAAATAGCCAATGATTTTTGCGGCATGGACTTGCTGTAACCTCCAAATATCTTTACACCTGCTTTTTGATTAAAACCAATTACGCCATTGGTATCAAAGAATTCAACATTTATTACTTTCTCCCAATCTTTCCAAAAATTAGCACCTATGTAAGGATCTATTGTATCCGCACAACAACCCTTTTCAAAAATTCCTATAGCTGAATCAAAAAAATTAGCAGGATTAGAAACAATACTTATGATAGGAATATCATGTTTAAAGTCTGTGATATAAGAAAGAATGGTGTCGCTTCGTTTTCCTTCTTCATTGTAAATAGCAATAGAAAAACTAGTATTCCCAACTATCTTTTCCACTGAAGATAAACGAGAACTGTAATAAGAAGGCCTTGTTCCATCTGTAGTAAAATAGGCCTTACTCCCTTCAGGTATAGAAAAATTAACTTCTTGTAAGTCAGGATAATTACCAGGGATTGGTTGTGCCTTAAAAGTAGACTGACCAAAACTTACTAGACATAACAACATGCCTAATCCTACACTTAGCGATTTCGTTAACCTTTTCATTCTGAATCAAAAATAGTTTGAAATAGAGCGCAAATAAAAAACGGTTAACAAAAGAATTAACACTTTTATTAACCGTTCTAAGTATTAGGTTTTCATCTTTTCCTTACCTAAATATCGTAATCGTTCTATGAAGATTAATAGGATAACCATTTACATCCTCTGCAATAATGATTAAATGATAAGTTCCTTCCTTTACCACGCTACCATCCATACCTACACCATTCCAAACAAAATTCACATCATTACTTTCAAAAACAACTTGTTGCTGTTGATCTACAATACGAATATTGGCTGATTCTATACCTTCTGATTCAAGGAAGTAGGTATCATTACTACCATCATTTGAAGGAGTAAAGGTATTTGGTACACGGATAAATTTACCGGCAACCTCTACATTTAAGGTTATCGATTCTTCTATCGTTTCATCACCTTTTACTATAATGGCTTTCACAGTTTTCCTTCCTGGTGTTTCAAAGAAGTAATCCGCTTTTTCCTTTAAACTGTAATCATTATTTCCAAAATCCCACTCAATTGCATCGAAATCTCCTCCTTCTATGCTGAAGGTATATATGTTCCTATCAATTTCGTAGTTAATCGAATACGTAGGAATTACTACCGGTTCATCTTCTTCAACTTCATTTTCATCAGTTGTAGGTTGCTCTTTATTTATTAGAGTCTCTCTATTCGAAACTTCTGTATCTTCTTTATTGGATTGAACACTTTCTAAAGGATCTAAGCTCTCTATTTCCTCAGTATTATCAACTTCTTGGATAACTTCATCCTGATCTTTCAATATAGGTTTTTCTTCAATTTCTGCTTCAGTAGTTACTTCTTTTACCGTTTTATCTACTATAACAGAAACACCTTCTTTGATCTCTTCTGTGTCTTGAATATTTTGCTCGTCAGCTTGACTTTGCTCAATTCGTTCTGCTTTTTCCTCTCCTCTATCAGCGATAAAGTAAGTAGCAGTACCTAAGGTAGCAACTGCCGCTACCCCAAGAATAATTTTCCCTCCTAAACCTAAAGCCGACCCTGTACCCGCCGCTGAAGCACTTGCTCCAACTTGACTAGATATAGAAGACCACAATTGCGGATTCACATCCACACTATGTTCTTTAAGTTTTTCGGAAAATACTTCCTTAAATATGTCTTTATCTTTCAATGCCGTTTTCTTCTAATAATTTTCTAATAAATCCCTTCGCTCTCGAATATTGGGATTTTGAAGTGTTCTCAGATACTCCTAATTGCTCTGCTATTTCTTTATGACTATAACCTTCAATGGCAAATAAGTTGAACACTGTTCTATAACCTTCTGGTAAAGTTTGGATGAGTTTCATCAAATCCTCTGCCATTAAGTTTTCAAGAATGAAATCGTTTTGCGGACTCAAATATTCACTTTCTGTGATATCAACATTATTCTGTCTCTTCTTATTCTTTCGAATTTCATCCAACGCAGTGTTCACCACTATTCGTCTTATCCAGCCTTCCAAAGAGCCACGGTTATCAAAGTTCTTGAGGTTACCAAACACCTTAATAAAACCGTTTTGCAAAACATCTTCAGCACTTGCAACATCGCGCATATACCTTAAACTAACTCCCATCATTTTAGGAGCATAGGTATCAAACAATGTCTTTTGCGCCTTAGCGTTACCTGAAACACATTTTTTTACAAGTGTTTCTTCATCCATTCGTTCTATTCATTTACAAAGACAATAATACTAGGAAAAAGGTTGCACAACTTTCCCCTCGATACAATAATTAACATACTTTTGGCTCAGATTGCTAAAAACATGAAGAAAATATTTACAGTATTACTGCTAACTATCACCACCATAAATTTTGCAAAAGCCAATACACCACCTGCTCTTGGATATTGGAAAAGCGAATTAAGTATTAACGATAGTACAGTAATTCCCTTTACACTAATTACAGAAAGAAAAGATAATAATCAACTAAGTATTAAAGTAAAAAATGCTTCAGAAGTTATCTCTTTAAAACCGTTAGAACTATCTAACGACACTTTAATATATGCATTTAAAGACTTTAATAGTAGGTTGTACATCACTGCAAATGATGAAAATAATTTAAAAGGTTATTGGCAAAATTTACACCGTTCAATAGATTATATCCTTCCTTTTAAAGCCACATATATTGGTAAAACCGTAGAAGTTTCTACAGCCAATATTACCTCTATAGAAGGAAAATGGAAAACAGTATTTAATTATACTTCTACTACTCCATATCCTGCTTTAGGTGTTTTTAATCACATGGCGGGTTCTGCTAATGTAGCCGGTACCTTTTTAACAGAAACTGGAGATTATAGGTTTTTAGATGGATTATCAACCGGAGGTAAAGTTCAACTTTCTTGTTTTGATGGAAGTCATGCATTTTTATTTGAAGCTGATTTAGTAAAGGATACTTTATGGGGGACTTTTTACTCTGGAAATCACTGGAAAACAAAGTGGTATGCTGTAAAAGACAATTCTTTTACTTTAGCTGATCCTGATTCTTTAACCTATGTGAATAATGCATTGGATACTTTTGATTTCACCTTTAAAGACTTGGATGGAAATGACTTTACCTACTCTAAGGAAAACTTAGAAGGTAAGGTGGTACTGATTCAAATTATGGGAACCTGGTGCCCGAACTGCTTAGATGAAACGAAATACTACAAAGAATTACAAGCTAAATACAAAGATCAAGGCTTAGAAATCATAGCTGTTTGTTATGAAGCTAGCACAAGTTTTGAGTCACAAACTAAAAGTGTAAAACGCCTCATAGACAACTACGATTTGGATTACACTTTTTTAATTGGTGGAAATGCATCTAAAACTTTAGCTTCAGAGCAATTTTACTTCTTAAATGAAATCATCTCCTTCCCTACTTCAATTTACATCAATAAGCAAGGAGAGATAGTTAAAGTTCATACTGGATTCAATGGTCCTGGAACTGGACAAGTTTATATCGATTACAAAAAGGAAACAGAAGCTTTAATCGAAGAATTATTGGCTGATTAATTCTGGTCTGTTTTCTGCATTTAATAATATCCAAGCCGTGTGGTAAACCAGACGGCTTACTTTTTCAACCTTCTCAAAATCTATTTTATCTACAGTGTCTGTAGCCTGGTGATAGTCCTCGTGAATTCCACTGAAATAAAAAATACTTGGCACATCATACTTCGCAAAATTGTAATGATCTGAACGATAATAAAAACGGTTCGGATCATCTAAACTGTTGTAAGCATAGTCCAATTCAATATTTATATATGTATTGTTCGCTTTTTCATTCGCCAAGTGTAAATCCTCACTCAACATGTTACTACCAATGATATAAACATAATCTGGATCTCCTGCATGCGCTTCATCTACCCTACCTATCATATCAATATTTAAATTGGTAATGGTATTTTCCATAGCATAAATTGGATGTTCTGCGTAATATGCAGATCCTAAAAGTCCCTTCTCCTCACCGGCTACTGGCATGATAAGTAAACTTCTTTTTGGCCCATAGCCATCATCCTTAGCACGCTGAAAGGCCTCTGCTATTTCAAGTAATGCCACAGTACCTGTTCCATCATCATCTGCTCCATTGAAAATTAACCCATCGTGAGTACCTATGTGATCATAGTGCGCAGTAAGTACTAAAACTTCATTTTTTAATATAGAGTCCGACCCTTCTATAAATGCAACAACATTCTCTGTGTTCAGTATTTTAGATGCTGTACTGATGGCGAAAGAAAAGTTTAATTTTTTCAAACGCTTACTAACTTTATTAACATCAACAAAAAGTAAAGGAACTTGTGCTTTATTTTCCTCATTCAATAAAGTCATTTTAGAACTTGTGACATGATGTTCTAAAATTTCGAAGTGCTTGTTGTAGTTATGAACAATACAAGTTACACTCGCTGCACCGTTTTTCTTCAACGCTCTATACTCTGCTATAACTTCAAAACTCGTAAGCGTATCATTGGCGTAATAAATTACATCGGTCCCTTTAATATTCTTTTCTGTGCTTTGCTTTACATCCTTTATTAAGGTGTAATTTCCGGTTCTTTGAATTTTCTCATTCGCAAACAAGTAGAAAAAATCCTCTTGTAAGTGCAATTGTTTTTTGTGAATGCTTAATTCTCCAGAAAATACCGTTTCTAAAACTTGAAAGGGAAATTTATAATCAGGATGGGTAGCTGGTGCTTGAAGTCCATCTTCCTTAAAAGACGCGATAAGATAATCGGCTGCTAATTTTTGACCTTCATAGCCTGTTTCTCTACCCGCAAAAGAATCGGAAGCAATTACATGAAGATGTTCTGATAATTCTTCCTTATTAATATAGTGTGCATAATCTTCGGCTTTACCCTGTGATAAAACCGAAGTGCTTAAGAAAATTATAGGTAGATAGATTAGATTTTTTAACATGCGCAAGCTATTTTATCTACTCTTCTTTGGTGACGACCACCTTCGAATTCAGTTGTTAAAAAAGTTTCTACCATTTCTAAAGCAGCTTCTTCTGTAACAAAACGAGCAGGTAAAGAAATAATATTCGCGTTGTTGTGTTCTCTCGCTAATTGAGCAATTTCATTTTCCCAACATAAAGCACATCTAATTTCTTGATGTTTGTTCGCCGTCATGCTTATTCCATTTCCAGAACCACAGATTAAAATTCCCAAAGTTCCTTCATTAGCAGCTACTTTATCCGCTACCGGGTGTGCATAATCAGGGTAATCAATGCTATCTTCAGAATGACAACCGAAATCTTCAAACTCGTATCCTTTTGCACTAAATACTTCTTTGATTTTCTCTTTTAAAGCGTAACCTGCATGATCACAACCAATTGGAATAACTCTTTTACTCATTTTACTTCTTTTATTTTCTACAAAAATAAGGCTTAATAGGTGTAATTAACAATTTTCCACCTTTCATTGCATCTTTTATACCCTTATTAACATTCATCCATAGTTATTAACAATTGCACAAAAACCACTTTCATAATTCCTTTGTTTTAAAGGAGTTTAAGGAATTGACTTTTGCACAAGAAATGGGAATAAATTGTTAATACTTGTCAAGGAAAAATGAAAAGAAAAGCTAGGATTATTAAAATATAATTCCAAGCCAAAATGAAAATGAAAAAAGCAATAGAGAGTTATTATTTTTTCCGTTTTGTTATTCACATAGTTTTGGAGGGGTGAAATCTGTTTTTAACTAAAAAAGTTTTACATGTTCATCTAAACGCACTAATTGTTAATAACCTAGCTAAACCTTTTAAAATCAACAGAACTAAAACTATTCATTTCGTTAATAACCCTAGACCTAAATGTGTATTACTTAAAAAGCAACTGAAATCTCTTTTTCTTTTACACAGTATTAACACCTTAATAAGTAATAGTAAAACCTTTTTAAAAAATTCTCTTTTCTTTTTTTCTTATTCTTTAGGTTAAATGTGCGAAGCTTGGATTATTGAAAAAAAATCGCTATCTCTAATTTCATCACCTCTTAATATCATGTAAACACCAGTAAACAAAGGACTTTAAGAGTTTTTAAAGTTTTAGTTAAACACTTAAATACTCTCCGTAAAAGTAGTTTTAAGATCTTCCTGAGTAGGTCTTTACTTTTTAGACTTTTAAACACCCTTTTCACACGACCTATATAAAGGAGAAAAAAGAGCTGTAAAAAAACGATGTAAAAACAGAATTCGGTGTGAAATAAAAAGAGATGCGTGAAATGCTTAGATAGCCGTATAAAATTAATGGAATAACGAGGCCTTTTAACACTATTTAATGACATATGTTAAAAACTCTCCAAAACCCTTAAAAACTGTCACTTAAGTACTATTTAGATAAAGTAGATTGAATTGTTTTTCCATCTGAAAAGGTTAACGTATATTTGCAGCCTCAAAATATATGTAAATGAGCGCTTTTTCTAATAGACACATTGGTCCAAATTCAGCAGAGAAAACTGCTATGTTGGAGAAAATAGGTGTTAAATCTGTTGAAGAGTTGGTAGACAAGACAATACCAGCTCATATCCGTTTGAAGGGAGAATTAAATATTGACGCTGCTTTAACTGAGGAGGAGTACTTAGCTCACGCTCAAGAATTGGCTGCGAAAAACGAAGTATTTAAGTCTTTCATCGGTTTAGGATACAACGAAACTATTATTCCTCCAGTAATTCAACGTAACGTTCTAGAGAATCCAGGATGGTATACAGCATACACGCCGTATCAAGCTGAAATTTCTCAAGGTAGATTAGAAGCCTTGTTGAATTTCCAGACGATGGTAATGGAGCTTTCTGGAATGGAGTTGGCCAATGCATCTTTATTAGATGAGTCGACTGCCGTTGCTGAAGCTATGATCATGTTCTACAATGCTAGAAAAAGATCTGATGTAAAAGCAGGTAAGAACAAGTGTTTCGTTTCTGAGTTCTCTTTCCCTCAAACTATCGACGTAGTTAAAGGTAGAGCAGAAAACTTAGGAATTGAATTAGTTATAGGTAACCCAGAAACTTTCGAAGGAGATGATACTTTCTTCGGAGCTTTGGTACAGTACCCAGATGCTTTAGGTAGAGTAAAGAAAAACTTGGAAGGATTTATTTCAAGAATGCACGACAAAAACATCAAAGTTTCTGTAGCTGCTGATTTACTTTCTTTAGTATTGTTAAAATCTCCAGGTTCAATGGGAGCTGATGTTGTTTGTGGTTCAACACAACGTTTCGGTGTTCCTATGGGATACGGTGGACCTCACGCTGCTTACTTTGCAACAAGAGAAGAGTACAAAAGACACGTACCGGGAAGAATCATCGGAGTATCTAAAGATGTTGACGATAATGTAGCATTGCGTATGGCATTGCAAACACGTGAGCAACACATTAAAAGAGATAAGGCTACATCTAACATTTGTACAGCACAGGCTTTATTAGCAGTTATGGCGAGTATGTATGCAGTTTACCACGGACCACAAGGTATGCGTGAGATTGCTACATCTGTTCACAACAAGGCTAAAAAAGTAGCCGAAGGTGCAGTAGCTTTAGGATACGAATTAGGATACGATCAGTACTTCGACACAATTTGGTTGAAAACACCAGTTGGAGTAATGACAAATGATATTAAAAAATTAGCTGAAGCAAACAAATACAACTTCCGTTACATCAGTGGATCTGAAATGACTTTAAGTTTTGGAGAACGTGTAACAGAAGCGGATATCAACGGTGTTTTAGCTGTATTAGCAGCAGCTGTTAAGAAAAATGCAACAGCTACAACTTTAGATGCAACTATCGCTTTAGAAGATGAGTTCATGAGAGCTGACGCTGTGTTTACACACGAGGTTTTCAACAAGTACCACTCAGAGTCTAAAATGATGCGTTACTTGAAGCGTTTAGAGAACAAAGATTTATCATTAGTACACTCTATGATTCCATTAGGATCTTGTACAATGAAATTGAATGCTGCATCTGAATTAATGCCAATTACTTTCCCAGGATTTGCACACATGCACCCATTTGCGCCATTGGAGCAAGCTCAAGGGTACCATGAGATGTTTGAACAGTTAGAGAAAGATTTATGTGAAGCTACAGGTTTTGCAGCAATGTCTTTACAACCTAACTCTGGAGCACAAGGTGAATACGCAGGATTAATGGTGATTAAAGCGTACCACGAAGCAAACGGAGATACAGACAGAAAAGTTTGTTTAATTCCTTCTTCAGCGCATGGTACAAACCCAGCATCAGCAGTAATGGCAGGATTTGAAATCGTTGTTACGAAGTGTGATGAAATGGGTAACATCGACGTAGAAGATTTAAGAGCGAAAGCAGAAGAGCATAAAGATAGATTAGGTGCATTGATGGTAACTTATCCATCTACGCACGGAGTTTACGAAGAGGCAATTCAAGAAGTAACTTCTATCATTCACGAGAATGGTGGACAAGTTTACATGGATGGAGCTAACATGAATGCTCAGGTTGGTTTAACGAATCCAGGTAACATTGGAGCAGACGTTTGTCACTTGAACTTACACAAAACATTTGCAATTCCTCACGGTGGTGGTGGACCAGGAATGGGACCTATCGGAGTAGCAGCTCACTTGGCAGAATTCTTACCAGGATCTGTTATGATGGAAAAAGCAGGTGGTTCTAAAGCAATTAATGCAGTTTCTGCAGCGCCTTACGGATCAGCGTTAATCTTAATGATTTCTTACGCTTACATCAAAATGTTAGGAGCTAAAGGATTGAGACACTCAACGGAGATGGCAATTGTTAATGCGAATTACATCAAAGCAAGATTGAGCGAGCACTACGGTATTCTTTACACAGGTAAAAACAATACAGTAGCACACGAAATGATCTTGGATTGTAGAGAATTTAAACAAAACTCTGGTGTTACAGTAGCAGATATCGCTAAGCGTTTGATCGACTACGGATTCCACTCTCCAACAGTATCTTTCCCAGTAGCAGAAACATTAATGATTGAGCCTACTGAATCAGAAGATAAAGAAGAGTTAGACAGATTCTGTGATGCTTTAATTAGCATTAGAAAAGAGATCAAAGAGATTGAAAATGGTCATGCAGATAGAGAAAATAACTTGTTGAAAAATGCACCGCACACAGCAGATTGTATCATCAACAAAGATTGGAACTATCCTTACTCTCCACAAGAGGCAGCTTACCCAATTGAATACTTGAAAGATTACAAGTTCTGGGTAACAGTAAGAAGAATTGACGATGCATACGGGGATAGAAACTTAATGTGTTCTTGTCCGAGTGTAGAAAGCTACGAAATGGCTTAATACAATCGAAACTATAGATTTTAAAGCTCTTCCTTGTATAGGGAAGAGCTTTTTTTATATTACTGCCACATATGCAAAACACAAAATACATCTGGAACAGGTTTATATTCCCCTTTGTGCTCTTGGGATATTATTTTTATTTCTTTTACTTACTGTATAGTTTAATAAGTAATGTAGAATTCAATTTTACGCCTGTATTTGGGCTGTTACTCTTCTTAATTATACTCTATGTGTTTAGTATGCGTTACGTGGAGAAAAACGCCCTTTATATTAGTCGTAAACAAAAGTCAAGGTTAAACTGGTCTGTTTTATTTCTTCCCCTACTGGTGTTGTATGTTTATCACTCCATAGATCCTATAGCGATACATACGTGGTATATACTCATACTACCTATTCTAGCAGATTTGTTGATCAACAGATTTAAGCACAATGCTAAGGCATAAAAAAACCGCTACTCGAAAAAGCAGCGGTTTTTATACGTGTTGTATATTTTATGTAAACAATACACTTCCTCCGTATTGAGAAGAATCCACTGGATTCACAACCAATACTGGGATTTGTGCATCATTGGTAATCATGTATTGTTCGTAGTTGTTACTGAAAGCTCCGAATATACTGTTCTTGTGTATGTTCATAATAGCAATTAAATCAGCATCTACGTGAATAGCGTGTTTCACAATTTCCTTATCAAAACCAGAAGAAGGTGCTAAAGTTGCTGTAATTTCAATATCTCTTTCACTAAAGAACTTCTTAGCAAACTGAATATTTGCCTGTACTTTGTGCTTTAAGAATTCATCATTCTCATCTGGAGTAATTACGTGAACTCTAGATTTAAAATAACGAGCCATAGAAGCTACAACAGCTAATTTTTGTTTCGTTTCTTTATGTAAATCTAAAGGAACCACAATATCATCGTAACCTGAATCTTTCACAGGTTTTAATTGCGTTACAACAAATGGTACAGATGAGTAAGAAACAACTTTTAAGGCATGAGATCCTGTAATTTTTTGAACTCCTGAAGCACCATGTGTACCCATGAAAATTAATTCAGCGTCGTGTTCTGCAGCAAACTCTCCTATGTCGTCGAAAATATTTCCTACACGCACAGATGGAACAATTTCTACTTCTTCGTCAGAGAATTTTTCTAATTGTTTCGCTAATTCTTTACGTGCATCATCCAAATGCTTTTCTTTAGCTACAACATGTAGCGCATATATTTTTGCTTTCACAAATTTTGCAGTAACAATAGCATTTCTCATGGCGTTATCTGCTAATTCTGTAAAATCGTGAGGAACAATAAATGTTTTATCAGACATATTCTAGTTTTTGGTTTTATAGTCTATTACAAAATTAAACAATCTTTTATTAAGTAAGACTCGTATTTCTATACTTTAATATTAGTAATAATCTCTTAATATTTCAATCTAAATCATAAATAAAGCTTAATATTCTATATACCCTACCTTTCCTTTGATGCTTTAAAATTGTAGCAAATTATTGCTATGTCTATAACCGGAAATTTGTTAAAAGAAACTGCGCGACTCAGTTACGAATTTTTACCCAGAACAATCAGGAATCAGGCGCAAGACTTTACCTTGGAAAAATTACTTCAAAAGGCGAGGAAAACCGAATTCGGTTTACATTACGATTTCGATGCTATCTTAAACCATACTGATTCTACCGGTGAATTTACGCGAAGAGTACCCCTGTTTACCTATGCTGATTTTCACAAAGAGTGGTTACATAAACCCTTAAATGGTGAGAAAAATGTAATATGGCCTGGTAAAATAAATTACTTCGCTTTGTCTTCTGGAACCACAGTAGATACTAGTAAGAAGATACCTGTATCCGATAAGATGATACGTCAGTTTCAACGGACCAGTTTTCAACAATTGGCCGAGCTTTATGAATTTGATTTACACCCTAAATTTTACAACTCTTCTGTTCTCACCGTAGGGGGATCTACCCAATTAGAACGCACAAAAGATTATTTACAAGGCGACTTATCCGGCATACTTCAAAAAAATAAAAGTTTCGTTTTTAAACCTTTTACCAAACCCAACAATGGCATCGCTAAATTGACGGATTGGAATGAAAAAATGGAACAAATAATCGCCAAGGCACCCACTTGGGATATAGGTGTTATTGCTGGTGTTCCAACTTGGGTATTGATGTTGATTAACGGAATTGTAAAAACCTATAAATTAAAAAGTATACATGACATTTGGCCTAATTTTTCACTGTATTTGCACGGTGGGGTTTTTCTCGATGGTTATCGCGAGAAAATTGAAGCACTATGCGGTAAGGAAATCTTCTTCCAAAACACTTTACTAGCCTCTGAAGGTTATTTTGCCTACCAGAAAAATGTTTATCAAAAAGGATTGAATTTATTGCTCAATCATGGTGTATTTTATGAGTTTTTAGAAGAGAAATACTTTTCACTTGTCAATGATCACCGCAGTGTAAAAGATTTACCAACCTTAAATTTGAGTCAGGTAGAAGAAGGTAAAAATTATGGATTGATTATATCTACTTGTTCTGGATTATGGCGTTATCTTATTGGTGATGTTGTGCGTTTTCAAGATCTCAAAGAATTCAGGTTTGATTTGGTGGGAAGAGTATCACAAACATTGAATAGTGCGGGTGAGCACCTTTCTGTAGAGAATTTGAACGATGCTATCAATAGAACAGCAACAAATCTAGGTATGAATATTCAGGAATTCTGTGTATATCCGTCTAAAAATGGGAATAGACACAACTGGTATATAGGTGTAAATGCTAAGGTAGATACACGCCGTTTTGAAGTTGAACTTAACAGTAATTTATGTGCCTTAAATGACGATTATAGAACCTTGCGGAAGTACATGTTGAAAAGTCCAAAAGTAATTGCTCTACCCGTGGAGAAATTCTACGAATTTTTGGAGAGTAGAAATAAATTAGGCGGTCAACATAAATTTGCCCGAGTGATGAATAAAAATCAGGCTTTGGCTTGGGAAGCTTTCTTAACGCGTCTTGATTTATAGTACTTTACAATAGCATTAAAGAAAACGGCAAACACAATTAAAAAGGCACCGAGGTAAAAATACTCACCTACTTTTTCATTTTCATTTAAGAAAAGTGCCGCAATAATCATGGTATAAATAGGTTCCATATTAATACTCAAAGACACGGTAAACGCTCCTAAAAGCTTAGTAGTTTCTACCGAAGCCAAGAAGGCAACAGAAGTACAAATTATACCAAGAAATAATAGCCATGCAACATCTTCCCCATTGATTTTGGCGAGGTTGGATTGTAACTCTTCAAAACCAAAACTTGGCGCGAGTATTAAACAAATAGATAGTAAAATAAACCCACTAAACATTTCGTAAAGTGTTATAGTTGCGGCGGTAGTTTTGTTCACTAAATATCCATTAAACGTAGCAAAACAGGCTGCAAATAATCCAGCTAATAGTCCGAATACTATTCCTAAAACATTGGTTTCTACGGTAGAATCAAAGGTGATGATGAGTATACCAGCAACTACCAACAAGCTTAAAATAAATTCAGAAGCTTGGAATTTTCTTTTCATTACCAACGGTTCTAACCAGGAAACATGCATGGTTGCCGTGGCTGCACACACAATGGCTAAAGAGGCCGTTGAAACTTGTACACTTAAGAAGAAAAACAACCAATGCAAAGCCACCAGAAAACCTACACCTATGGTTTTAATAGCGGTTGCTTTGTCTTTAATCAAAATCTTTTTCTTTAAGATAAGCATGAAGACAAGGAGAGAAAGAAATGCAATTCCCATTCTATACCACACAATTCCAAGTGCATCAAGGTTGATCCATTTTCCTAAAATTGCTGTGTATCCCCATAAGAAGATAACTACGTGAAGTAGAATTTGATATTTAAAGACTTTACTCATGTCGTTTTAAAAATGTAGCGGCAAAGGTCGGTAGAAACTTTTATATTTTTCGTTTTTAGGAAAGGAATTAAACATTCATAAAATGACATTAACTTGTATTGTTAAGGAATGATTTCCCATCATTTTGGCTATTTTAGCCCCATGCAATTTAAGGATGTTGTAGGACACAAAGCATTAAAAGAACACATCATCAATGAGGTGAAGGAAGACAGGGTGAGTCATGCTCAACTCTTCTTTGGTAAAGCGGGGTATGGACCACTACCTATGGTCTTGGCTTTCGTACAATATATGTTTTGTCAGAACCCTACAGCAGATGATAGTTGTGGAATTTGTCCTTCATGTAGAAAAGTAGGGAAATTGGAACACCCAGATTTACACTTTTCTTTTCCTACAGTTCAAACCTTGTCGAAAACCTCGGATGGAATGCTTAAAGAGTGGAGACAACAGGTGATTGAACAACCTTATTTTAATCTCTACAATTGGATAGAACGTATCGACGATAAAAAGCGTAAACCCATTATTGGAGTTTCGGAAAGTGTAGAGATATTGCGTAAACTTACCTTGAAATCTTTTGAAGGAGGTAAAAAAGTAATGGTTATTTGGATGGCCGATGAAATGCATGTTTCTTGCTCCAATAAATTGTTGAAAATCATAGAAGAGCCACCAAAGGATACGGTGTTCTTTTTAATCAGTGAGAGTGTAGAGAACATCTTGCCGACCATAAATTCCCGAACGCAAAATGTTCATATTCCGCGTATAGATGAAGATGATTTGATGCGCTATTTGTTGCAGAACAGATTGACAACCGAGGCGTCTGTGAGTAGTATAGGTTTACGTGCCGAAGGAAACTTAATTGAAGCGGTAGATTTATCTGGAGCTCACGAACAAAAGGATGTAAACAGAGAATACTTTGTTTCGCTCATGCGTGTGTGTTACAAGAAAGATGTAAAGAGCATGTTGGGTTGGGCTGAGGAATTGGCACAGTTGGGTAGAGAAAGGCAAAAGAACTTCTTGAAATACGGACTCTACATGATACGCCAAAGTATGATGAAGAATTATACCGATGATTTACTCATGCGTTGTTCAGATGAAGAAGCAGATTTCTTGGCCAAATTTGCACGCTTTATTACCGGGAATAACGTTATGGACTTCTGCGAATTATTCAACGATGCCCACTACAATGTAGAGCGTAATGCCAATCCCAAAATATTGTTTACCAATATTACTTTTGAGATCATGCGTTATATACATAGGGCATAAAAAAACGGAAGCCTTTCGACTCCCGTTGTTTACTTTACTGCATTCGTTTAATAATAGAGTTGTAAAGTATCAATACCCTTTTCTCCGGTTATTCTTAAAGTATCTTCAATGATGTAAGTACTGTCATTTTTAGTGACTTCTAGTTGAGATAAAAAGGTGCGTTGATTATCTACTCGTGTGGCTGTTAAATGATCGGTGCATCCTTCAAAGTAACCATTTGAAAATTCTGGTATTACATCAAAAGGAAACCAATATGACCAATTGACGTCATTTCCTAATGTTATATCAGAATATCGCCACCTTGCTTTATCGTTATTGTCATAACAGTTCACATTTTTAAAGTGGTGAATCCACTGAATTTTTCTAACCACACAATATTCAAGGGTATTGTTTTGATCTTTGAATATTGCAGAATAAGGAGAGGGTTGCAAAATCAATTCCATGCCTTTTGTAAAACTTTTATCTACCGCAGGGATATATTCGTATTTACCTTTATCTGCTGCATTGAACACATAAGAAGCTTTTCCATCGACATCCGTGTATCCTTCCCATTCTAACTCTGCTTTAGAATCTGCAGGAAGCTTGTAACTTTTCATGCGATAAATTTTCACATGGACTCCTTCGAATTTTTCTTGGGTTACTGGGTTATACAGATGAAAATGAACTTGCGTCTCTTTCTTTGATTTTTTAATGCATCCTGCTCCTATTAAAAGTAGGCTACAGTACAATAATACGTTGCGTACTTGATTTTTCATGATTGTTTATTTTTATGATGTAAACTCCTTTTGGAAGCTTCAGTTCTTGCTTATTTCTATAGAGATTATTTTGTTGAATTAACTGTCCACTTAAATTGTATACAGCGTAATTGTATTCGTGATTAAATTCTTCCAAAATGTTCAAATAAACGCTTCCATTTGAAGGATTGGGGTAAACATTAAACCAGTTTTCTTCCTTATCTTTTTTAGAAAGAATAGATACTGTTGTTGCTTCAGGATTTGAAGATGGACTGGAATGAGTTAAACTTTTAGATTCAAAACATTCTATACCTTCTATTTTGAAAAGAGAATGCGTTCCAGCGAGCACTTCCGTCCCTGGTTTGATGATGATTTCATTTCCAGCTTTAACATCAACGGCTGAATTAGCACTGAAACGAGCGATTTTAAAATCTGTTCTATCCGTTACTTTTTGTCCAAGAAAAACCTTTTTGGGTGCATGAATTTTCGCGTGATAGGTATAATTGGGTCTACAAAAACCGCCATAATTTTCATTTTGAATATAGGCATTTTCATAGTCTACTTCGTTCAAACAAAAGTCCAAGCAAGGATGAATGTAAGAATTAGCAACACGTTCATAAGGTTCGTCATAATCATTATAATCATCTCTTTCAACGCGGTTACAGTACAAGTGTTCTTCATTAATACTAGAAGAAAATACTGCATCAAAAGGAGTTAAATGCATATAGTGGGTGGCAGGTTTTGTTAAATGAGGGTACCCATAAAAATCTGATTTATTATTAGATGCAACATCTGAAAATTTAGTAAACATAAGATTGTTGTTTCCCATATTATAATCTAATCTATAACCAGTACTCACAGGGTCAAAATTGCGAATATCATGTACAAATACGGTTGGAGTAAAGCAGAATTGGGTATATTTCTTTTTTATATCTGCCGATCCAGCAAGGAAAGCATAATCCATCAACATAACAATAGCATCTAAAGGGTTGTCTTTTACAAATACAGTTCCCCCTGGGGCATTATCAATTACTAAACATTCGTTATTGGTATTGAAATCAGTATTTATCGACCAATTTCCATTTAAAATTTCTTCATAAGTAAAAACAGTATTTCCACCTTGAATATTAAATTGACTACGTCTGTATTTACCGAGGTGATTTTTTTCATAGGGTATTAAGCCTTCGGTGAATGGGTAAGGATATTGCTGGTTGGTACCGTTAGCATAGTTTCCTTTATTAGCTCCTTGAGCAATGGATATATTTCTTGTAAAAGAAGGATACCCAGGAATATGGCTATTTTTACTGTGGTTATAATCGTTAAATAATTCCATCATAGATGTGCGCATAAAATGAGGTCCTTGATGCGGAATTTCATTGTTTGCAATATCACCCGTCTCCGTATAATAATAGTGGAGTAATTCTTTGGTTAATGGCGCCTCGAGAATTTGGTTTAATCCATCTATGTGTAATCCTAAATTAGGCCAGTTGGATTCGGTATACATATGTTTAACCATATGTTGGGCGGCCAATGGAATGTTTGCACCTCTATGTTCTCCATCAAAGGATATATATAGTTTGGTTTGGTGATGTTCAGCATTTTCATTGAGGTGTTGATATTCCATTTTTAATAATGCCAAACGTGTGGCAATAGAACCAGCACTGTATCCCATAATCACATTTTCCTCCCTAGAGCCATTTACGTTTTTAACTTGATTGATATATTTTATCAGTTTGATAAGTGCATTCGCATTCATTTCAACGCGTTCATTGGGAGGAAAAAATTTACAGATGATAATATCAAACCCCTGAGCCCTCATGTTTTCTATCATTTCGAAATTATTGAATTGCGTATACAAATCATCGAAAGTTGCAGGCCATTTAGCTTTAAAAAAGTTAAGGTTATTAAATAATTGATTATCTGAGTATGGTCCCCATCCAGCTACTACTATCAAAGGTTTTTCAATGTAGTTTCTTCCACAAGCATATTGAACTTTAAAATGAAGTTCAGTGCTACTTTCAGATCCTTCTATTTTCCCAGATATGTCTGAATAGAAAATTTCGCTTTTTGCAGATAAAGGTTCTGTTTTGTGAATTTTCAATTGAAATGTATTGGAAAAACTCGTGTTATCGTCATAAATGATTTTAATATCTAGTTCATTTAATTCATGCTCAACATAATCGAATAGTTGTATGGTTTCATTTTCGAAAAGGGAAATATTTTCTCCATCTAATGTTAATTCTACACGCTTAATGGACTTATCTTTATTTGTGAAGAATAACTCATTGTTCCAATAGAATCTAACATTTGGATTGATGAGGTGCTTGATAAAAGGTCCAGCGATTTGAATATTCATACGGTAAGCATCATTTTTAGAGAACATAGGATAAGGTTTATCGCTGTTCCATTCTTTAATGAGTGTTTCTTTATCCAGTTTTAGTCGTTGGAAATCCATGTCAAATATCATGATTGGAATATCCATATAAGATTCTGGAGAAACCCTGTAAAATTCCTCATAAATAGGAGTGGTTATTGCTGATTTGTTAAACTCGCGTTGAACATCACAGTTTTCCATGATATGTAACATTTGAGATAATTTATCTCCATTAACCTTATTGGAATTTCCCAGTTCTGTTAGGTAATTGTTCAGGCTAAATTCATCTGACATACTCTTGTAGTCCAAGTTGAGTAGGTAGCCAGAATTAAAGTTGTTTAGGTTAGTGTTGGAGAAGGCATATTCTGCATACTCCTTCGTTGAACCAAAGGTTCTGGTTTCTGTTTGTGCGGCTAGCATCCCGCTAGCACACACAATGATTATGTAGATTAGGTTTTTCATGACTCAATTATTTTAGGTTAGCACAGATTTGTTGAATTATTAAGGTTTGTTGTACCAATAATTCTTGTTGAGTTTTTAACAACTTTTGTTGTTCCTCTAAAGTAGCTTTGAGTTGTTCTTGTTCTTTGTTTTGTGCGATTAAGTACAAGGTTAACTCTTCCACTTTTTCCATGAGAAGTTTATTACTTGTACCCAAGTCTAATCCTTCAGATACTACTGAGTCAGCCGCTGGTATATTGGGTAAGTGACCGTTTTTGTCTATATAACTTTCAAGGCTGTCTAGACTCATTAAACTGTATTCTTTTTCAAATACATAATCAGGCCATGTATCTAAATTTACTCTAATTTCTCGCGCATAAAGTACTCCTTCATTAGAGAGCTTTAGTACTTTTTCGTGGTTATTTTCTACCAGTAATATCGTACTGTTTGCAGTTTTAGATAAACCCGAATTTATATGAAGGTTAGCTTCGGGATTCATTACTTGTATTCCTACCTTAGCGTTTGTAGGACATTGAGAAACGGTAACTATTTTTCCAGGGTAACTTGCCCATGAAGGTGTTCCATTAATGGTGTTCCCAAACTTGTCTTTACAGTTGATTTCTAAATCTCCATTTTGTAATTCATCATCAGGTACAGATTGTGCAATGCTAAAAGAGCTGGTTAATACTACACTTGCAATTGCAATAATTCGAGTTGTTAAATTTAAATTTTTCATCGTGTTAGGTTTTTAGATTTGTAACAAATGTATAACCTTGTTTAAACTCAATCCAAATGAAAACCAGTGATTTACGAGAATCCACAGGGTAAGGATTCTCGCAGGTTACAGCATGTTAAATATGGTATATAACTGTATTTCAGTGTGTTATTTTGACGTGATTAGGAAATAGTTAAATAATGATCAAATTGTAGATATTCAATATTCGAATGGATTGAAGTGAATAATTGAACTATTTCTTATCTGAAATATTTCCTACTTTTAAAAAAAAAAATTGTTCACGACTTATTTTACAGGGTTACAAGTAATCTTCTTCTGTATTACTTTTCTATTTTTCGTTTTAAGTCTTATTACCTATCAGAAAGGGAATAAAACATGGGCGGTTTTCTTTTTGTTTATGGGAGCCTTGAGTATATATACTTGTGCTACTTTGTTAGATCCTTTTTTGAATGTATGGGATGAACGCTTTCATGCCTTGGTGGCCAAGAATTTGATTAACCATCCTTTAAAACCAACGCTTTACGACAGTTTACCCATTACGGCAGATTATTCGGGTTGGGATAAAGCACACATTTGGTTACATAAACAACCCCTGTTTTTATGGCAAATGGCTTTAAGTATGAAGCTTTTTGGAGCAAATGAAGTTGCTTTGCGTTTACCCAGCGCCATAATGTGCGCGTTGTTGGTGCCTATGGCATACAGAATGGGAAAATGCTTGGTGAACGATAGGGTAGGATACATTACTGCACTGCTTTTCTTTTCCTCTTTTTACCTCATAGAATTGGTTTCGGGGAGAGGAATGCTAGAGCACAATGACGTTGCTTTTTTGTTTTATGTAACCGCTAGTTTTTGGGCTTGGATAGAGTTTATTCGTTCAAAAAAGAAGTATTGGATAATAGCGATTGGAGTAGCTGTGGGAGCAGCTATATTGTGTAAATGGCTGGTTGGTTTAAGTGTTTTTATGGGATGGGGTATGTACATACTGCTTAAAGAAAGCAAACAATTTTCGGCGTATTTGTACTTGTTTTCAGCCCTAGTTATTGCCTTAATTATAGCTTTACCCTGGCAGTTTTTAACCTTTGCGTGGTATCCCCAAGAAGCGGCCCACGAAATGGCGTATAACAGCAAACATTTTTTTGAAGTGATAGAAGGTCATGATGGAGAATTCCTATATCACATCTATAGAATGAAAGAGATGTTTATCAACCATGCCTTGTACTTGGTGATTCCCGGATTTTTCTTTTTGTACAGAAAAATGGAGAACAAAGCTTTGTTTTTTGGGTTGCTAACTATATGTCTGGGAGTTGAATTATTTTTTGCTTTTGCCCAAACAAAGATGCCTTCTTTTACGCTGATATTAGCGTTTCCATTTTTCGTGGCAATAGCTAGTTTTTTTAACGGTGTATTAGATGTTGTAGAAAGAATAGTAAATTCCAAAATCATCTTCGTAAGTATATTTTCAGTGGGCTTATCTTTTCTGGTATTTTTTAGGATAGACCTAGATGAATTACAAGCAAAACACACCTTGTGGAAATCGGAGAATGTTTATACCAAATATATGATGGAAAACAGAGCCATCTATTTTGATTTGAGAGATAGCTTAGACGAACAGACGGTCATCTTTAACGTGGGAGGTAGACATTATGTAGAGTGTATGTTTTATACCCAAAACATAGCCTATTCTTTTGTGCCGTCTAAAGAACAATATTTAGAATTGAAAGCAAAGGGCTTAAAGGTAGCGTTGATGTTAACCCCTGGTTTAGAAATACCTACTTACCTGAAAGAGGATCAAAACACTGTGTATATAACGCAAAGATTACAAGGCTTGTATTAAAAGTACAGTAGTATTCAATATCAAATAGGGACAGCAACGGCAGCGCCCGGGACTAAATATTTAGGTATACTTGGTGAAAAATTACGACCAACGGAAGTGATTTTGAACCCTAGTTAACCTTACTATTTAGGGTAGGGACTACAGTGTATGGCCCGGCTATTTGCCTTCTCATTTTATACAGGTAAAGCAGTAGAATTTTTTACTTCTCCTATGGTGAAAATGCTATGTGTACTTCCAATATGTTTAAGCGCGGTGAGTTTGGTGATCATAAAATCGCGGTAAGATTGCATGTCTTTTACATAGATTTTTAAGATGTAATCATAGTCACCCGAAACATGAAAACACTCTACTACTTCCTCTAATTTTTTTACTTCTTTTTCGAAGTAAGTAACGTATTCTTTAGAGTGTTGCGAAAGCCTGACGTGACAAATAACCAAGAAAGGTTTTTCAATTTTGTTTTTATCTACCAAGGCAACATAGTCCTTAATAACACCTTCTTTTTCTAATTTCTTAATACGTTCGTAAACCGCAGTAACGGATAAGTTAAGTAGTGCAGCTAATTGCTTGTTGGTGCGTTTGCTATCTTCTTGGAGTAGGTTGATTAACTTTTTATCTGTAGCGTCTAATTTCATGCTGAAAATTTTTCTATTGACTAGGGGATTATGTTTTAGTTTATTGAAAATAAAACTACAAAATAGTGATTATATAGTTTAATAAACTGTATTAGTGTTGAATGATTGATTATTTATCAGTAAATCACGAACTTTAGTAAAAACTATAAGCATGAAATTTAAACCCGCAAATAACATTCAAGACCTACAATATTTTGGTGAGTTTGGAGGAGTTAACCCTTCAATTTCTGATTCTACAACCTATACTTTTTTATCGGCAAAATCTATGTTCGATACTTTTGAAGGAAACACAGAGGGTTGTTATTTGTATTCGCGACATACTTCGCCAAGTAATTTGTATTTATCTGAAGCTTTGGCGCAGATGGAAGGTACAGAAACAGCTAATGTTGCTTCTACAGGAATGGGAGCCATAACACCGGTTATTTTGCAATTGTGTGGTGCTGGAGATCATATTGTATCGAGTAGAACCATCTATGGTGGGACCTATGCCTTTCTAAAGAATTTTACGCCGCGTTTGGGAATAGAGACTTCTTTTGTGGATATCACAAAGTTAGATGTTGTGGAAGCAGCCATTACGCCGAAAACAAAGATTTTGTATTGTGAAACAGTATCTAATCCCTTGTTGGAAGTAGCGGATGTACCTGCACTTTCTAAATTGGCTAAAAAGCACGGGTTAACACTTATTGTTGACAACACTTTTTCACCTTTGTGTATTTCTCCAGCGCAATTAGGAGCAGATATCGTTGTACACAGTTTAACTAAGTTTATCAACGGAGCTTCTGATACAATGGGAGGAGTAATTTGTGCGAGTAGAGAATTTATTGATGCTACCAAAAGTGTAAACGACGGAGCAAGTATGTTGTTGGGAGCAGCGATGGATAGTCAACAGTCTTCCTCAATTTTAAAGAATTTAAGAACCTTACATATTCGAATGAAGCAACACAGTTATAACGCTGCTTATTTGGCCGAACGTTTTGAAAAAGATGGTTTGAAAACAGTTTACCCAGGTTTGAAATCGCACCCTTCGCATGAAGTATTTACATCTATGATGAATGAAGAGTATGGTTATGGTGGAATGTTAACTGTTGATGCTGGATCTTTGGAAAAAGCGAATGCTTTGATGGAGTTGATGCAAGAACGCAACTTGGGATATTTGGCTGTGAGTTTAGGTTTCTATAAAACCTTATTCTCAGCACCAGGTACTTCTACCTCATCAGAAATACCGGAAGAAGAGCAAAAAGAAATGGGCTTGTCGGATGGAATTATTCGTTTTTCTATCGGTTTAGATAACGATATAGAAAGAACTTATGATATGATGAAGGCATGCATGAAAGACGTTGGAGTACTTTAAATTGAATAGTTGAAATTAAAAATTTCGGAAGGTCTGGCATTGATGCTGGACCTTTTTTATTATGTGCGGTAATGCAAAAACTAACTGACCAATTAAATTTGCGACTATGAAAATAGCCAAACACCTAAGTAGTATACTTTTCTTTGTGATGTTAATCATTTTTGCGGCAAGTAAAATTACCGCACAATTCGATTTCTTATTGATAACCTCTTTAATCGTTTTAACGAGTCTAGTTGCTTACAAAGTATACCAATTGAAGGAAGTATTGAAATAAAAAAAGGAAACGACATTAGTCGTTTCCTAAACAATAAATATTCTAGGTATCGAACTTAAAATCCTTGATAGATTTCTAAGTCAATTTGTCTCTTCCTTGGGTCTACACCAATAATTTGAACTTTTACTTTATCACCAAAATTGTATTCTTTGGTTGTATTTCTACCCACGATGCTAAAAACATCCTGATCGAAGTAAAAATTGTCATCAGGTAAACTTTGTAAACTCACCATTCCTTCACATTGGTTTTCGTCCATTTTCACGAACATTCCAAAATCGGCTAACCCAGAAACAGTTCCTTCGAAAACTTCTCCAACTTTATCTTTCACAAATTTCACCTGGAAGTATTTGTTAGAATCTCTTTCCGCTTCTGTTGCTTTCTTCTCTTGGCGAGAAATACGCTTACAAATATCATCCAATACACCACTGTAAGGGTGCGTTTTACCATTCAATTCATCAAAGAGTATTCTATGTACCATTAAATCGGCGTAACGACGAATAGGAGAAGTGAAGTGGGTATAGTATTCAAACGCTAAACCGTAGTGACCTATGTTTTTAGTTTCGTAGGTTGCTTTCGACATCGATCTTATAGCCATCAACTGAATGAGTCCATATTCATTCTTCAATTTAATATCGCTCAACAAGGCATTGATAGCAGCAGAAATTTCATCTTCATTTGAGAAGTGAATTTCATACCCAAACTTGTCTATAAAAGTTTTGAAGGTTTCAATTTTACCGATATCAGGCTTATCGTGAACCCTGTAAACAAAAGGAACATTTCCAGCCTTATCTTTTTTCTTCCCTACAAATTCTGCCACTTTTTTATTGGCAAGCAGCATGAATTCTTCGATCAGTTTATTGGCATCTTTCGAAACTTTGTAAACAACCTCTATAGGTTCACCGTCTTCATCCAATTTAAATTTCACCTCTTCAGACTCTATGTTCAAGGCGCCATTTTTCAGACGTTTTTTACGGTAGATTTTGGCAATTTTATCCAAGGCAAGGATTTCCTCTTTCATATCTCCTTCAGCACCTTCAATAATTTCTTGCGCTTCTTCGTAGGTAAAACGTCTGTCACTATGAATCACCGTTTTTCCAAACCACTGGTTAAAGATTTTTCCTTTTTCATCCATTTCGAAAATGGCAGAGAAAGTGTATTTATCTTCATTTGGTCGTAAAGAGCACGCTAAGTTAGAAAGCTGTTCCGGAAGCATAGGAATTACTCTATCTACCAAGTAAACAGAGTTACTTCTTTTCAACGCTTCAACGTCCATTGCGCTATCTGGGGTAACATAATGACTCACATCGGCAATGTGAATACCTACCTCAATATTTCCGTTTTCAAGGACTTGGTAAGAAAGTGCATCATCGAAATCTTTTGCATCAAATGGATCTATGGTAAAGGTCGTTACTTTACGCATATCCCTGCGCTTTTTAATCTCTTCAGGATCCAATTCCATACTCACCTTCTCGGCTTGTTGTACGACGGCTTGTGGGAAGCTTGTTTCGAAATCATTGCTGATTAGAATAGCTTTCATTTCCGTGTCGTTGTCTCCAGGTTTCCCCAAAACTTCAACAATTTCTCCGAAGGGATTCTGCATGGCTTTAGGCCAAGAAACTAATTTACAGACTACCTTATCGCCATCCTTAGCTCCATTGAGTCGCTCAGGTGTAACGTAAAGGTCCATGTTTAAACGTTGGTTGTCTGTTGCAACAAAAGCAAATTTAGGATGCATTTCAACCGTCCCCACAAACTGTGTTCGCTTGCGTTCTGTTACTTCTATTACTTTTCCTTCTATACGACGTTTACCGTATTTGATTACCATTACCTTCACTTTATCTCCATGAAGTGCTTGGTTGGTGTTTTCAGGTTGGATAAAAATATCTTTTTCTAGACCTTCAATTATTACGAAACCGGCACCACGTTGTGTGATTTCAATTTCACCTTCGAAATATTCAGTTTTAGCTTCGTTGATACAGAAGTTACCGCGAGAATATTCGTTGAGGATTTCATCATCTTTAAGCTCGTACATGGCTGTTAATACCAGTTTACGAGTAGCACCATCTTTAACTCCTAAAGCGGCACTGATTTGTTTATAATTGAGTTGGGCGTCTGGGTTTTGTTCAAATACCTTACGGATATTCGTTTTTAATCTTTGTTTAAGTTTGTTGGATTTTTTTCCGCCTTTTTTCTTTTTTCTTGACATATATTGTATTGTAAGATAAGCGAATATTAGTGCTTACCTAATGGGTACAAAGGTAAGTAAATTCGCGACGTAGCTCATCGCCATAATTTTAAGAAATGGTTACCGAATAAGCAAAGGGTCATTTGATAAAAATAGTGATAAGAAGCTATTTTTGGAATTAAAAAACCGCTCTGTGGTGAGAGCGGTTTTAATTGAATTATCTGCGTCTTTGAATATTGGTCGGTCGTGTTGTACCTTCACCTCCATTCAGTTCTATTGTTTTGCTTTGTTGCAAGGTAATCACTTGTGTTGCAGAGCTACTTCCTCCTGTATTTGTTGCAATAATTTGAAGGTTTACATTCGCGTTACTAGTGGTCATAGAAACTGTAGCGTTAATTGTTAAAACTCCGTTATTCAATTCAGCTTGGTAGTTAGAATACAATTTTCCATTCATGTATACTTTGACCTGTGAAGCTTTCGTAATGTTCGTCACATTTGCTTGGAACAAAACTCTACCTTCTTTAGAAAGGATAGCTGGCGTTGCATCTGGATTTGTAATGGTTATTACGGGTTTTGCTTCTTGTGGTTTTTCCTTGTAATTCATTTCAAGGTTTAAAGTTGCGCTCCCACTTACATTAACCGCAGACACTACAATTTTATTGATTCCAGCTTTTAAGGTAGTATTGAAACTAATCATTTGTGAAGGAACGTGAAACTTGAAACGCGTATTCACACCATTTATTTTCACCTGAATATCTGAAGCCGCTGTTACATTAGAAGCTTTTACTTTAACCGTATGATTTGCTTGTTCCGTAGCAAATTTTGTAGTTTTTGGATAAACTAAAGTTAAGGTTGGTTTGGCAACTACGGGTTGTGGCATGTAGTTAAAACTGAATGATTTTTGGGCACTTCCACATTCATTCTTGGCCTTTACTATAATTAAGTTTTTACCAATTTTTAAGTTCTGTCTAAAACTAAAAGCACCATTGTTCGGAGAAAAGTTAAATGTTGTAGCTCTTCCATTGAAGATTACCTCTACATCTGCTCTATTTTTCACATCACTAATGTTACCTGAAATTGTAATCATATCATCAGCGATTGTTTTTTGTCTGTCATTTTGAGATGATCTCAAGTTTAATACAGGCTTTTCACAGTCTTCTCTTACTATAGAATAGTTTACATCTATACCTCCGCATTCATTGTTGGCCATTATTTTAATGGTATTATTCCCCATTTGTAAAGGATTAATAGCAATACGCAGTTGTTTGCTCGCAGGATCATAAGTAAAAGGATGGTTTTTACCATTCACCATAACTTTGATCATGTTTGAAGCTTTTACTCCATTTACTTGAGCTATGAAAGCTGTTGTACTATTCTTGGTTTTTATTGTACTTGCTTGTCTGCTTGTGATCGTTGGTTTATCACAAGGTTTTTGTGGCGCTTTGTAAGTGATAGTTACCGCTTCTTTGGTCTGACCACATTCGTTTGCAGCGATAATTTGAACGCTGTTACTTCCTTCCGTCAGGTAAATTTTAGTTTTCAAAACTCCATTAACAAAACTGAAGTTCTTTGGTTTTCCGTTTACTTTGAGTTGAATTTGATTTGCTGCTCCTACATGAGCAATGTTCATTTGTACATTGAAACTGTTTTGATCTGTTCTAATAGCTGTAGTTGCCGGAGCCACTAATCGAATTATAGGTTCATCACATTTCACCACTACTTTTCTGTAAACAATAGCAATGTCTTCTTCAGCACTTCCAGCTGAGTTGGTAGCAATGATTTTGTACATATTGTTACCAGGAACCAAACTATGGTTAAAGACTACTTCCTTGTTCGCTGTATTAAAGCTGTAAAGCGATTGGTTTACGGTTTGACCATTGTGTTTCAAAACAATTTGAGATTTTGTGTCAACATGTAATACTTTTGCTTTCAAGGCATAGTTAGGAGTGTTCACGGTAATATTACTACTCGGTTGTAAGTAATATACCTCTGGTAATTTTTGATCTTCTTCTGGTTGGTAATTGATGTTTACATTATCACTTGCTGTACCAGCCGCATTACTAGCAACAATTTGAACGGTGTATATACCTGCATTGTTAAAGTTGAGCGTGTATGTTAACTCTAAAGTATTGGCATTGTAAGTAAAATTGTTAATTCCATTTCCATTTATTACTAAGTCAATATCATTTTCATTATTGATGTTTTGTACCAGAGCGGTAATCTGATAATTACTCGTACCAACCGTTACATTAGTTGCAGGTTGCGTAATGTGAACCACCGGAGGAGTTGCTACTTGCTGTCTTTTGTAAATAATTGTTGTACTCTCACTATCCTGACCTGCATTGTTACTTGCTAAGATTTGGATGGTATTCGCACCTTCATTTAACCCAGCATTTACACTTACTTGATTGTTAGAAGCAACATAGCTAAAGTTTTGTGTAGCAATACCATTTATTTTTACGGTTATATCCTGACTACCATTAACGTGTTGAACCGTTGCCTGAACTAAGTAATTGTTGTTGTACACTGTAAGCGGACTCTGAACGGGATCTACAATATTTACAATAGGAGCAGCCTGAGTTACTGGTTTTCTGTAGATGATAGTTTGTGAATCATTATCAGAACCTGCGCTATTTGTTGCACTGATTGTAATGATGTTTGCCCCTTCAATTAAGTTAACATTGAAGTTCACTTGATGTGTGTTAGCGTTGTAAGTAAAGTTGTTGAAATTACTTCCATTCACACTAACATTTATAGCATTGGCACTGCTTACATTGTATACTGCAGCAGTAATATATTGTTGTTGCGTGTTTGTAGTAAATGGAGAATAGTTAGGTTGCGTAAACTCTACCGTTGGAGCTTGAACAGTTACTGGTTTTCTGTAAACAATAGTACATTGCTTGCTATCTGTTCCATCTCCATTTGTTGCACTAATTGTAACAATGTTATTCCCTTCCACCAAATTTACATTTGCTGTAAGTGTGTTGTTATTATTGTTGTAACTAAAGTTTTGTGTAGTACTTCCATTTACAGTCATAGTAATTTGGTTTGCACTACTAATGTTTAGAATGTTTGCAACAACGGTGTGGTTACTATTATTGGTAACATATGTTGGGTTCTGAGGATTTGTAATCGCAACTACCGGTGGGGTAGGAGCTGGTTCTCTATAGTTAATAAAAACAATGTCTTGGTCAGTACCAGCACTGTTGCTTCCAATTATTTCAAAAACGTTCTGACCTCCCATCAACACAACATTCGCTGTAAAAATACCGGTGTTAGCATTAAAACTAAAGTTCTGGTTTTGACTACCATTTACTTTAAAAATGATGTTGTTGATGTCGGTAACATTTAAAACATTAGCCACCAAGTTAAAGGTGTTGGCGTTGTGGGTGTACGGACTAATTGAAGGATTTGTAAACTGTACATCTGGTTGTTGAATACTCACTTCTCTTTTGTAGATCAAAAGTGTTTCATCGCTGGCGCTTCCATCTTCGTTTGTAGCTGCAATATGAACTGTATTGGTACCTGAGATTAAGTTTAAGTTGGCACTCAACACACCATTTTGAGTATTGAAATTAAAATTGTTCAATACTTGGTTATTGAAAGTAAAAGTAATGTTTTGCTTACTTGTAACATTCAACACATTCGCATTCAGGCTATACACGTTTTTATACACTGTATGTGGTGTATTATTAGGTCTTGTTATTTCTACAACGGGAGGAGTTTTAACTTCCCTTTCGTAGTTGATAATAATTGTTTCTTGGTCGGCACCTTCTTCATTTGTTCCTTGTAAGGTGAAAGTGTTTTGACCAGGAATTAATGTAACGTTTGCTGTAAATACATCTGTATTTGCATTGTAAGTAAATGTTCTGCTGTTTTGACCATTCTGACTAAACTGAACATTGTCTTTACCCGCTACATATTGAACCTTTGCTTTTAATGTATAGTTCGGGTTTGCAACTTTTGTAGGAGTACTAGAGGGTTGTGTAAAATCTACTATCGGTAAATACACTTTATTTACATCCTCCACCAATTCTTCAGGTTCAGGTTGTGGTTCCTCTTGTACATAATCATCTTCTTCTCTATGTCTGTCTTTAATGTACCATTTTAAATAGAGGTTTGAGTAGTGGTACAAATCATTGTAGTTATCAGCAAAACCAGATTCATCTACAACAGTTCCGTCGTAATAATCTGTTAGCGTAAAGGTTGTTCTGTGTTCGAAACCGAAAGAAATGCGCGGTGCAAAATAGTAACCTATCCCAAAACCTAAACTAGGTGTTGTTCTCCAAACAAAGTTGTTGTAAGTAAGTGTTCCGCTGTTTGCCTCTAAAGGAGTTCTGTAAACTCCCTCTAACTGTTCACCAGCAGCAAAATCGTAAGGCACTTGGTTGAAATCACCGTCATAGGTGTAAATATCACCATAACTTTGGTGCGCTGTAAAACCTATGGCTCCGAAAAGATAAGGATCCCATCCTGTACGTTCTCTAAGTCTATTAAAGTGAAGGGCCAATTCAATATCTCCGGCGTGTTGTTCACTTAAAAAGTTTTGTTGAAAGGCTCCTAAATTATTGTATACATTGTATACAGGGGCATTAGCAGAGATGTTAGTCGTTTGAAAATCATCCACTCCTTCCCAATAACCATAAAGGTATCTTACACCTAAATCGAAAGAAAGAAGTCTTCCTCTGTCCATGTTAAACGATTTCCCAAATACAAAACCTGATCCTAATCTAAGTTTAGTATTAACATCTGTAGTTTGCCAAGTAGCTCCAGCATTTAAGCCAAAGTACCATCTACTATTATAGTCGTAATCTACTTTTTGAGCAGCAGCTGTAAAGAGGGTTAAAATTGCGAGTAGTGTAAAAATTCTTTTCATATCCCTGGTGTTATTTGACAAGGTAAAATCAGTTACTATGCCAAGAAGTGTTAAAGATGTTAATTTTCACAAAACTAGTGACTAGAGGTTAGAAAATGTTATCGCTATTGGGATGTGTATAAAATGGAATCAAGATCGCTGTATTCACTGCAATGTCTCACTTTATTTTTCGTTTATAAACTGTAACTTAGTCGTAATGAAAATAATTAGCAGCATACTCTTTCTTTTTGGAAGCATTGGATTTTTAGGGGCTCAGCAGGCTTATGATGTCTGTGATCAGGCCTTGGAAATTTGTCCAAACTCACCCCTTAACGTTAACACCATAGGAGCGAGCTCTTGTACATCTTGTGCAGATGATGCAAGCTCTTGCTTTGTAACACAAAATTCTATTTGGTTGAAGTTTACGAGTGATGCAAATGGAGGTGATGCAAGTATAGATTTGAGCAATTTTAATTTTCAAAATGGTGCTGCTTTCCAAGCCGTATTGTTTGAAACAGCTAATGGTTGTGATGCGAATGGATTAACAGTGGTCAGCACATGTGAGTCGAACATAACAACTAACTTTACCTTAAACGCCTTTGGTTTAGGGGCCAATCAAAATTATTTGTTGTTGATTAATGGTAGTGGAGGTGCTGAAGGAAGTTTAGATGTAAATCTTTCAGGAACTGCAGTAGAACCTGATCCAGCTCAATTACAAATAACCTATGAGAATACTATTATTTGTGCAGGAGATGAGGTAAGTATCAATGCGTCAATAAGTGATTGTGATACCAATGAAGTGAATTGGTACATCAACGGAAACTTCATAGAAAGCAATACCCAAGGTGTTTTTACAACTTCCGATTTACAAGATGGCGACGTGGTAACTGCGGATATACATTGTTTTGCACCATGTGATCAAGTTTTTGCAAGCAATGCCATAGCGTTTACGGTAAATGGATATAGCGTTTATGCGGGAGTAGATAGAACCATAGAACTTGGTGAGGATACAAAATTGAATGCCAGTACAAATGCACCAACGTTTACTTGGTTTCCCACGATAGGTATGAAATATCCTGATAATATTCAACCTTTTGTAGAACCTAAACAAACGACAACTTATACCTTAACGGTAACAGATGGAAATTGCACGAGTAGTGATGAAGTAGTGGTTACTGTAGACTCACCACTCGATATAAAAAATACCTTTACGCCGAACAATGATGGGAATAATGACACTTGGGAAATTGAAGGGATAGAAAAATACCCAGATTGTAAGGTGGAAATTTTTAACCGTTGGGGACAAGTTGTATTTCAAAAAACGGGATACAATAAGGAAGAAGAATGGGATGGTATGCACAAGGGGCAGAACTTGCCTGCTGGGGTATACTATTATGTGATATATTTGACCCAAGAAGAAGATGAAAAACCCTTGAAAGGACACATCAACCTAATTAGATAATGAGATACATCTTTTATCTTTTCATATGTTTTAGTAGCTCTCTTTTGTTTGCACAACAATTGGGAAGCTTTAGTATGTGGTCAGAAAATTCTTTTGCGTATAACCCCTCTTTTGCAGGAATAACAAAGAAGTTTGAATTTAAGACAGGATATAAAGAACAGTGGGCTGGTTTTGATGGCGCACCCAATATTGGGTTGCTCACCTTCAATGCCCCTATGGTATTCAAAAGAGGGAATTACCTAAAACCCTATCATGGTGTAGGGCTCAATGTGCAACGTGACCAAGCCGGAGAGTTTACGCACATGATGGTAGGTTTGAACTATGCCTTTCACATCCCTTTAGACAGAACCCAAATGTTGAGTTTTGGAACCAGTTTGGGGCTTCAACAATTAGCTTTTGATCAAATTAATGCAACTACCGTAGATCCAGACCTTACGGTGGGGAGCAATGTTACCAATATCTACTTTCCACGCGTAACGCTAGGAGCACTTTACAACAACAATGACTTTTATTTAGGCTTGAGTGGAGAAGAGATTTTACGCAATAAATGGACGGCACCAGGAACTGAAAGTCGTTTCCGCATGCATTATTCGTTGCAAGGGGGATATAAGTTTGATAACAAATATGGATTTTGTTTTTTACCACGCGCCAAAATAGACTATGTAAGAGGAGCAAATCCGCAAGCCAGTTTAATGTTGATTTTTGATTATTTCGACAAGTTCGCTTTTGGCTTAGGATACAGAACTGAAGATGCTATAACGGGTATGCTACGTCTACGCATAAAAGAAATGTATACGATTGCTTATAGTTATGATTTCACAACGAGTTCATTGCAGAGTAATACCTTCGGAACCCACGAAATTATGTTCTCTTTTAAAGCGGGTAAACTCTACCACGAGTATGATAAAGGAGTTCCAGTATTTGATTAGTGATAATCTTCATAAAACAAAAAAGGAGTCACATCGCTGCAACTCCTTTTTCCTATAATAAAATAATTACTTATCTAATTTCTCCTCCGGCTTCGAAAGCTTTTTCTGGTGAAACAAAGCTCAATTCTCCGGCTTCATTTTCTGCCATCAAAATCATCCCTTGAGATTCAACACCTCTAATTTTACGCGGCGCTAAATTCATCAAAACACTTACTTTTTTACCCACAACTTCTTCTGCGTCATAGTGCTCTGCTATTCCAGAAACAACGGTTCTTTTATCAATACCAGTATCTACCAATAATTTCAATAGTTTATCAGCTTTTGGCACTTTTTCAGCTTCTAAAATAGTTCCGATTCTGATATCCATTTTCGTGAAATCATCAAAAGAAATGTTCTCTTTTTGTGGCGGTAAACTTGGGTTACTTTGTTGCGAAGCTTTTAAAATTTCTTGTTCTGCTTCTACTAAGCTATCTTCTATTTTTTGGAATAAAATACTAGGCTTGTTTGTTACGGATCCCTCTGGTAAAAGATCCATGCTACCTGCTTTGGTCCAATCCATTTTCTCCAAGTTCATGAAGCTTCTTAACTTATCAGCGGTGTCTGGTAAGAAAGGCTCAAATACGATGCTCAAGTTTGCTGTAATTTGCAAGGCAATATTCATGATTGTTTTTACACGCTCAGGATCCGTTTTTGCCAATTTCCAAGGCTCAGTATCTGCTAAATATTTGTTACCGATACGCGCCAAGTTCATGGCTTCTTGTTGGGCTTCTCTAATTTTGTATTTGTACAATAATTCAGCAATACGCGTAGGAATGTTTTCTACAGCTGCAATCACTTCTTTATCGTAAGCGTCTAATTCTCCTCTAACGGGAACTTCTCCTTTGTAGTATTTTTGGTTCAACACCAAAGCACGGTTCACAAAGTTACCCATTACATCGGCCAACTCATTGTTTACTCTTGCTTGGAATTCATTCCATGTAAACTCACTGTCTTTACTTTCAGGAGCAATAGCAGTAAGTGTATATTTCAATTCGTCAATCTTGTCTGGGTGTCTTTCCAAGTACTCGTGTAACCAAACGGCCCAGTTACGAGAAGTTGAAAATTTGTCTCCTTCTAAGTTCAAGAATTCAGAGGCTGGAACGTTATCTGGTAAAATCAATCCACCGTGTTCTTTCAATAAAATTGGGAAAATAATAGCGTGGAATACGATGTTATCTTTTCCGATGAAATGCACTAATTTTCTATCACCTGTCCAGTAATCTTTCCAGTTTTTACCATTGTCAGCCGCCCATTGTTTGGTCGCTGAAATGTAACCGATAGGAGCATCTAGCCAAACGTACAATACTTTTCCATCCGCTCCTTCAACAGGAACAGGAACTCCCCAGTCTAAATCTCTGGTCATTGCACGTGGCTTTAAACCACCATCTATCCAACTCATACACTGCCCAATAACTTGCTTACGCCATTCGCTTGGGTTGTGCTGTTGCTCTCCGTTTAATTTACCTTCTTTGATCCACTCCTTTAACCATTCTTCTGCTTGGTCCATCGGTAAAAACCAGTGAGATGTTTCTCTCAATACTGGAGTTTTTCCACTTAAAGTAGATTTTGGATCTATTAATTCTGTCGGACTCAAAGCCGAACCACATTTCTCACATTGGTCACCGTAAGCACCTTCGTTTTTACAGCTTGGACAAGTTCCGGTAATGTACCTATCGGCTAAGAATTGATTGTATTCTTCGTCGTAATATTGCTCACTTGTCTTTTGAATGAATTTTCCTTCATTATTCAGTTTCTTAAAGAAAGCTTGTGCCGTTTCTTTGTGAATTTCAGTTGATGTTCTGTGGAAAATGTCAAAATTAATATTGAAATCAGAGAATGACTTTGCGATAATACCGTTGTATTTATCTACAATTTCTTGGGGTGTGATCCCTTCTTTTTTTGCTCTTAACGTAATGGCAGCACCGTGTTCATCACTTCCACAAATGAAAGCCACATCATGACCATTTAAACGTAAGAACCTAGAAAAGATATCTCCTGGTAAATAAACACCCGCAACGTGACCTAAATGAAGGGGACCGTTTGCATACGGAAGGGCTGCGGTAATTGTATATTTTGCTTTGCTCATCATCCTAATTTTATGGCAGCAAAGATAATTGTTTTAATTGGATGAACAGGGGAGGACGAAGAAGAGTTTTTACCGGTCAGAATAGTAGTGAAATCAAGGGAAAAATGACGAATATAAATTTTGTAATCAAGCATGAGCTAGAAGTGAACTATCCCTCTATTTTTGTAAGAAAATAAAGTACATGAAAATTTATAACGAAGCCTATTTAACAAGCGTACAAGAGCGCCTGGATAAGCTAGATACAAATACGCAACCTTTATGGGGAAAAATGAACGCACCACAGATGTTGGCGCATTTGAACGCAACGTATACCAACAGTTTTTCTACAGAGCAAAAGAAGAAGGGTTTTTTGATGAATTTCATGTTAAAGAAGTTTGTTAAACCTTTGGTTGTGGGAGATAAACCTTACAAGAAAAACATACGTACTTCTCCGGCATTTTACATCGTTGATGAAAGAGAATTTGAAAAGGAAAAAACGGAGCTTTTGGCGAATATTGAAAAAGTAATTCAAGAAGGAGAAGCGAGTTTTGAAGGGAAAAAGAGTCCAAACTTTGGTCCGTTAACAGCTGCTGAATGGAATACTTTGTTTGACAAACATTTGCAACACCACTTTGAACAATTTGGAATATAAAGTCCTTAAATCTTAAATAAATAGCGGAGGAGACCGAAGAAAACTTTCAAATTCCTTTTCTTTGCAAAAAATTTTATCAGATGCTTAGATTAAAGTTACCTACAGATCCAAGATGGGCTAAACTTGTGGAAACGAACATACAAGAAGTGTTAACTGATCACGCTTGGTGTGAACAAAAAGCGGCGAGTAATGCAATTTCTATTGTTGTTCAAAACTCTGAGTACCCAGATTTGGTAACGGAAATGTTGAAGTTGGCGCAAGAAGAATTGGAGCACTTCGAAATGGTACACGAAAAAATCAAAGCGAGAGGATTTAAACTTGGTTTAGAGCGTAAAGACAGCTACGTAAATGAGTTGTACAAATTCATGATTAGCGGAGGTTCTAGAAATCAACGTTTGATTGACCGTTTACTTTTCTCAGCCATGATAGAAGCGAGAAGCTGTGAACGTTTTAAAGTTTTATCGGATAATATAGATGACGAGGAGTTGGCAGAATTCTATAGAGAATTGATGATTTCAGAAGCTGGACACTATACCTTATTCTTACGCTTGGCCAAAGAGTTAACCGAAGGAACAGACGTTGATCAACGTTGGAAAGAATGGTTAGAATACGAAGCGGATGTGATAAAAAATTACGGAAAAGAAGAAACAATTCACGGATAAGTGAACAATTGATTTGAAGTGTTGTTATCCTTGCATAATTTTGTAGCATGCGAGGAATAACAACACTTTTTTTATGTCTTATAATGGGCATCTTTGCCTTTGGTCAGGAAGGTATTTTAAGAGGTACAGTAACAGATGGTAAAACAGGTGAAGGACTTTTTGGAATAAAAGTGAAAATAGTAGGGGAGGACAAAGGTGCCGTAACCGATTTTGATGGAAAGTACGAAATCACTGGATTGCCCCCAAAAACCTATGCCTTAGAAGCGACAGGAACGGGGTATAAACCCGAGATAAAATATAACATTGTAGTTCGTTCTGGAGGTAACCCAGATGTTGATTTTGTATTGCAAGAAGAAGCAACAGACTTGGAAGGAGTTGAAATTGTTGCCAATCCATTTAAGAAGGATAAAGAAACTCCTCTATCTTCTAATAAATTGAGTCAAGAAGAAATTGCAACCTACCCTGGAGGTAATAACGATATTGCCAAAGTAGTACAATCTTTACCGGGGGTTTCAGGTTCTGTAGGTGGTTTTAGAAATGATGTCATCATACGTGGTGGAGCGCCGAATGAGAATGTGTATTACTTAGACGGAATTGAAATTCCAAACATCAACCACTTCTCTACGCAAGGTTCTGCAGGTGGACCTGTAGGTTTATTGAATGTCTCTTTTTTCGAAGGAGTAACGCTTTCAACTTCGTCTTTTGGCGCACAGTATGATAATGTGCTTTCTGGAGTACTGCAATTTGAACAACGTACAGGAAATGCTCGAGAAATGAAAACCAACTTCAGGCTAAGTAGTAGTGAGGCGGCATTGACGCTAGAAGGACCACTTTTCAAGAAAGATAAAGAAGAAGCCAAAACAACGTATATCGTATCTGCTAGAAGATCATACTTACAATTTTTGTTTCAAGCCCTAGACCTTCCATTTTTGCCAGATTACTGGGATTATCAGTACAAAATCAACCATAAAATCAACAAATACAACGAGTTGAACTTTACCGGTGTAGGATCTTTAGATGATTTTGCCATTAATGTACCCGATGAATTTGATGAGGAGCAGCAAGCCACATTGGAGCAAATTCCAGTCATTAAACAATGGTCAACAACCAGTGGTTTAAGTTGGAAAAAGCGTTTTAAAGATGTGAATGGGTATATGCTTACGGCTGTGAGTACCAATATATTGAACAACAACTTTAAGCGTTATCAAGACAACATCAACCTTACAGGTTTATACTTAAATAATGTATCGCAAGAGCAAGAAACCAAGGCTAGATATTACTACAAACGTTTCTACGAAAAGTGGGAGTTAGCTTTTGGTGGAGTAGTTCAAAATGCTGACTATTCGAATAATACAACCAATACGGTGAGCGGATTTAATTACGAAAACGCTATAAATTTTTGGAAATACGGTGCTTTCGTTCAGGCCTCTACTAAAGTGTTGAAAGATAAATTGAGTATTTCTGGAGGTTTGCGTTTTGATGGAAATGACTTTACTAATAATGGAAATGACATTTACAAAACCTTGAGTCCGAGAGCAGCATTCTCTTATCAATTGGATAAAAAACAACGCTGGAGTTTAAATGCCTCTATCGGACGTTACTTCAAATTACCGAGTTATACCATTTTAGGGTTTACCAACAACCAGGGTAATTTTGCCAACAGAGATGCTGATTACATTCAATCAGACCACCTGGTAGCAGGAGTAGAGTTCTTGTTGAATTCATCTACTAAGTTTACCGTAGAAGGGTTTTATAAAAAGTACAGTAACTATCCAGTTTCTTTAACAGATTCTGTGAGTTTGGCCAATTTAGGAGGAGACTTCTCTGTATTAGGAAACGAACCTGTAACCAGCATAGGATTGGGTAGAACTTACGGTATAGAGTTGTTGGCACAAAAGAAATTCACCAAGCACTTTTATGGAGTAGCTTCGGTTACTTTCTACAAGAGTGAATTCACAAGTTTTGACGAAGACGTGTATTTACCATCGGCGTGGGATAACAAAGTATTGATCAGTTTAACAGGAGGGTATAAATTTGGAAACAACTGGGAGATTAGTGCCAGAACGCGTTTCTTAGGAAAAACACCTTATGCTCCTGTAGATGTAGAAGCAAGTGAACAAACTTACCCTGCATTGGTGAAAGATTACAACCGATTAGGAGAAGAGTTTTTGGCTTCCTTCAACCAAACAGACATACGTATCGATAAGAAATGGAATTTTGAAAAATGGACTTTAGACATCTACTTTGAAGTACAAAATGTATTTGGACAAGCAACGCCATCAGAGCCTTCATACGGATTAGTACAAGATGAAAACGGAGTACCGGTTCAACCTATTGAGTTAAAACAATTTCCTTCTGTAGCCACAGGAACTATACTTCCATCCTTAGGAATTGTTGTAGATTTCTAATCCAATAGAATAGACTATCTTTGTACCAAATAAAAGGGACGGCATCTGTTCGTCCCTTTCAAGTATATATATGACATTCGAATCATTAGGATTAAAAAGTGAATTGTTAGAAGCAGTTCAAGCAAAAGGGTACACGCAGCCTTCACCCATACAAGAAAAGGCAATTCCAGAGATATTAAAAGGGAGAGACATATTAGCCTCAGCCCAAACAGGAACCGGGAAAACGGCAGGATTTACCTTGCCATTATTACATAAATTAAGCGAACAAAAGGTAGACGGAAAAAGAGCCATTCGCGCACTTATTCTTACACCAACGAGAGAATTAGCCAGTCAAGTTTACGATTCTGTAAGAGACTATGGCGCTAATTTAAATTTAAAATCTACCGTAATCTTTGGGGGAGTTAATCAGAACCCACAAGTACGTACCCTTAAACAAGGTGTAGATATTTTGGTAGCAACTCCAGGTAGGTTATTAGACCTCCACAACCAAAAACATATCAAACTTAACAAAGTTGAAGTATTGGTGCTCGATGAGGCCGATCGTATGTTAGACATGGGGTTCTTGCGCGATATAGAGCGCATCATGAAGCTTATGCCGAAGCAACGTCAAAATTTGATGTTTTCTGCAACCTTTAGCAAGGAGATTAAGAAATTAGCAGGAGGGATTTTAAACAATGCGGCGCAAGTAGAAGCTGCTCCAGAAAATACAACAGCTGAACGTGTAGACCAATTGGCCTATAGGGTGGATAAAGCAGAAAAAACAGCCTTGTTAATCAAAATCATTTTTGATGCAGAAATGGAGCAAGTTTTGATTTTTACACGTACAAAATACGGAGCCAATCGTTTATGTCAGAAACTCGATAAAAGAGGAATAAAGGCATCTGCTATACATGGTAACAAGAGTCAAAACCAAAGAACGGCAGCGCTAAAAGATTTTAAAGCAGGTAAAATAAAAGCTCTGGTAGCTACAGATATTGCCGCTAGAGGATTGGATATTCCATTGTTACCGCACGTAATTAATTATGAGTTACCAAATGTTCCAGAAGACTACGTTCACCGTATTGGTAGAACAGGTAGAGCAGGAGCTGCAGGCTTGGCGATTTCTTTGGTAGGAGCTGACGAGTTAGGATACTTAAAGGATATAGAGAAGTTGTTGAAAACACAAATTCCATCTAAAATCGAAGAAGGTTTTGAACCGCAAGATGAACCTACTCCAAAAGCGAAGAATAGTAAGCAAAAACCCAATCGCAATAAAAAGCGTAAGCCAGACCCAAATTCTAAAAAGCAAAGAAGAAAGCAAGTACTCGGTCAGAAAAAATAGAACGACAGTCTTTGTCGCCAAATAATACTAAAGAAGGATATAAACCCAAAGCGTTTGTATCCTCTTTTTTTACCCCTACTTTTGTGCCCGTATGAAAAAAGGAACAATATTTTACTTCTACGACGCCCTTTGTGGATGGTGTTACGGTTTTTCACCGGTAATGATGGAAGTGTATGAGAAATACAAAGACGAATACGATTTCCAGGTAATTTCTGGAGGTATGATGACAGGAGAGAGAGCTGGACCCATTGGAGAAGTAGCACCTTTTATTAAAGACGGTTACAAACAAGTAGAAGAGCGTTCAGGCGTAAAATTCAGCGAAGCCTTTTTAAAAGACATTTTAGAAGAAGGAAGTACAGAATTCACTTCTATTCCAACGGCAGTTGCATTGAGTGTATTTAAACAACACAAGCCCCAAGAGCAAGTAGCCTTTGCTTCACGTTTGCAAAAGGCAATCTACTTTGATGCTATTCAACCTATGGATACGGAGGCTTACGGTAAAATGGCCGAAGAATTTGGATTAAACGGTGAGGAATTCATCGCGCAAATGCAAGACAAGAAGATTGTTGAGCAAAGCTTCGAAGAATTTAGTGTTTGTCAGCAAATAGGTGTAAACGGTTTCCCAACGTTAGCTGTAGACAAAGGAGAAGGAAAACTCTACGCCATCGCCAGAGGTTATGTGCCTTTAGAAATGGTAGAAGAGAACTTGAAGAATTTGTAAAAGTTTTGAAATATAGAATTACTGAAGGGCCCGAAAGGGCCTTTTTTGTGCTTTAATCAATAGGTTTAAACTAGGTTCCCGAGCGGAGTCGAGGGACAAATTTAATATGGGGCTTTAAACAGGCTATCCGCTATAGTCCTTTGTTGCTTTTGTTTTGCGCTATAGCCTAAACCAAGCTTCTAAAGTCGCTTATTATAGGCCAAGCTCCAATACAAAAGCACCGTCAGGCGCTGCCGCTGCTATCCCTAAGCCAAATCAGTTTGGAGAGTGGGTAGGGAGTAT
>NZ_JAWWCF010000003.1:0-40363 GCF_033720595.1 Lishizhenia sp.
CACGTATTCATTCATGGCATTCTTCAACTCCTCTACAACTTCATTTCCATTATAACCTTCAGCGGTATTAGACGACACAACTACCATAGGCACTTGATCTTTTCTTACCACCGCGGTATATGAAATGTTCTCTTTTGGATCTTCGATAACACTTCGAATGGGAATACGTAAAATCTGACCTTTATTATTTCTAAAAATCAATTTCTGGTCCAATAAAGCATCAAGATTATCTCTGTCTTCCTTTTTAAACCTTACTACGATATCATAAGTCTCTTCATCTTTCGTATAGGTTGAGATATCTTGCCCTAACAAGGCTTTACGAATTGCCATACCTACAGCTGTAGTTGAAGAATTTAATTTTCTTACTTTATCTCTATCTACAACAATCGGAATCTCAGGACGTGTAGCATCCACATTCAACTTTAATTTATCTACTCCAGGAACCGCTTTACGATCCAAGAAATTTTTAATCTCAGTAGCGGCAATAATTACATCCTTGTAATTACCTTTTCCGGTTACTTCCATATTAATTGCAGGAGGTAACGGTGGTCCGTCTTTGTTTTTATCTACACTTACTTCTATCTCTGCAGTAAACTGCCCCTTCATTCCCTCTTGGATTTCCTTTAAAATCTTAGAAGTTTCTATCGTATCTCTGTATTGGAATTCAGCAAAACTCACCGTTACTTTTCCTTTGTGAGGAGTAGATCCCATACTAGACATATCATTAGGGTCCGTAGCTCCCTCACCTACCTGCGTAATTACAGATTGAATAAGCTGAGCATCTTTTGGCTTCCCTGCTGTATCAGCATAATAAGGCTGTAACAACTCGTTTACACGCTTTTCAACTTCAACAACAGTTTTGTTCGTTACCTTAATATCTGTTCCAATAGGGTGACTCACATAAACATGCACCATGTTCGGTTGGTTTTCTGGGAAAAACACAACTTTAGGTTGAAAGGCACCCACAAGAGCTATAGAAATAACCAACATCAATATTGTACCGACAATAAAGAAAACAGGGTTTCTTCCTCTCAAAGCAAACTCTAGAAAACGCTTGTACATGCGTTCTAATTTTGGCAAGAATTTGTTCTGGAAAGTTTTTGTTCCCGGTACAAAGACAAACATGTTTACTAAAATAGTAATACCCACCAAGGCTAAAATGTTACCAAAAGCCACAGCTCCTCCAAAGATGGATAGCAGTCCTAAAACAATAAATATAGAAGCTGTTACCAATGATTTCTTAGTATTCGGCTTGTCTTCTTCAACCTTCATATATAAGGCTGTTAACACAGGGTTAATTACCAAGGCAACGAAAAGAGACGAACCTAAAACAATCATTAAGGTAATGGGTAGATATTTCATAAACTCTCCCATCATTCCTGGCCAAATTGCCAAAGGAATAAAAGCTGCCAAGGTTGTTGCAGTTGAAGCAATAATAGGCCAAGCAACCTCACCGACACCATAAATAGCGGCTTTGAAAGGGTCCATTTTTTCTTCGTCTATGAAACGGTAAACGTTCTCTACAACCACAATACCATTATCTACCAACATTCCTAGTGCAAGTACTAGAGAGAAAAGCACCATCACATTTAAGGTAACTCCCATTGCAGAAAGGATGAGGAAAGACATGAACATAGAGAGAGGAATTGCCACCCCTACGAACATAGCATTTCTACCTCCAAGGAAGAACAACAATACAATAACCACTAATAAAATACCGAAGATGATAGAGTTCTCTAGGTTAGAAACCATATCTCTTGTCTTATCAGACTGGTCGTTTGCTATAGAAACTGCGATACTTGGAGAAATTGTTTTATCGGCTTTACAGTCAGCCAAGATTTTTTCAATTTTTTCGGATGCTTCCAATAGGTTTTCACCTGCTTGCTTTTTCACATCCAACATTACCACCGGTACACCAAATTCTCTGGCGTAAGAAGTAGTATCTGCATTTCCAAAATAAACCTCGGCTACATCTTTCAAGTAAACAGGCATCAACTCATCCTGTTTTACGATAATATTAGCCAATTGCTGCGCATTATCAAACTCACCATCAATACGTAAGGTTTTTCTCCATCCATCCATTAAAATTTCACCACCTGAAATTATTTGGTGTTCAGAAGATACTGCTCTTTCAATGTCATCCAAAGTAACGTTTACAGCTTCAGCTTTCAAACGATCCACTTCTATACGCATTTCTTGCTCTTGCACTCCACGAATATCAACTTCGTTTATTTCTGGTAGATCTTCAATCATGTCTTCCAGAATTTCAGCTGTTTCTTTCAACAACACCGGGTTATCTCCACGTAAGTTGATGTTCATAATCGGCATTTGAGCCGGGTCCAATTCAAACACATTGGGTTCTACCGGAAGATCTGGGAAATCTGTCTTAGACCTCGCTTTATCGATGGCATCTTTCACTTTAGTAAGTGCATCTGCCGCTTCCATTTTAAAATCGAACTTGATACTCAAAGTAGTGTAACCATGAATAGAATTCGAATTGATTTCATCCAAATACTTAATGCTGGCCACTTCTTTTTCAATAGCTTCTGCTATTTTCTCTGACATGTATGCTGGAGAAGAACCTGGCTTGGCAATTCCTACATAAATCTCAGGGATCTGTAATTCTGGAAAGTTTTCTTTCGGCATAGAAGTATATGCACCCATTCCCCCAATGATGATAATCATCATAATTAAGAAAACAGTTTTACGGTTGTTTACCGCCCAAGAAGACAATCCAAAAACTTTAAATTTTTTATCGTCCATTTTCCTATATCTTTTCTTTTACCAAGTCTTTTTCTGTAATACCTCTTGCTCCTTTCGCAACTACTATATCACCATCTTTTAATCCTCCAGATAGGATATTTACAGCACATTGACCACGGAAAGAACTGATTACCTCTAAATACACTCTATTCACACTGTAAGTACCGTCACCATTGTCTTGAGCAACAAACAAGAAAGACTCATTTTGTTGAGTTTTCTGAATGGCTTGAGCTGGAACTACCATAGCTGAATCCAATATCATATCTGTAATGTGCAATTCTGCTACCATGTTCGGCAACAACTGTTCATTGTTTTTCAATGAAGATTGAATTCTAAACGTTCTGTTGGTAGGCTCAATGTAATTTGCTTTTGCCGTTACCTCCATATCGAAAGTATCTTTCAATGTAGGAACGTACACTTCGATAGGCGTACCAAGATTTACTGCCGTTAAGTGACCTTCAGAAATATCTGCTGTAATACGTACTTCATCATTATTTACCAGGCGTACCAATGGTGATTGTGGTCCTGCAATTTCCCCTTCTTTTGGGAAAATTCTATCTACCACACCACTAAAAGGAGCTGTTACACTCGCTTGCTTACGCTGTGCGCTTAAAGTTTCTAATTTAGAACGAAGACTGTTTACCTGATTTTCGGCTTGTTTCAATTCAAACTCACTTCCTACTCCTCTCTCCATCAATTGCTTTTGCTTATCCAACATGTATTCTGCAAAAGACAAGGATGTTTTTACTTCGTTGATGGAACTACTTAAAATCTCAGCATCAAGCGTTACTAGGGTTTGACCTTTAGAAACCTTTTGTCCTTCTCTTACTAAAATCTTTTGGATCACCCCTCCTGTTTCGGCATTGATCAAGGCGTCTTTATCTGTTTCAACAGCACCTTGCACAGAAATTTGGTGCACATACTTACCAGTATGCGCCACACCAAACTCCACCAAAGGATATACATAATCCTTCACCGTGTCTAAAGCGGCAATTTTCGTATCTAGTTCTTTGATTTTTTCTTTTAATTCCGCCTTTTCTTCCTTTAGTTTTTCTAAAGATCCCATAGGAGAATTACAAGCAGCAACCGCTACTCCTAATACAGCTACTACTAAAAAATTGAACTTTTTCATTTCTTTATCTTACTTATGTAAATTTCTTATTTAACTAATTTGTGGTAAAGTTTATCTATCTCTAAACGCGCATTCAACACATTCACTAATGCGGAAACGTATTGTGTTTGCGCATTAATAAGTTGACTATATTTTTGAGAAACGATGATACTATTCCCTTCACCTATATCTTTTTTCGCCAAAGCGTTTTCATAGATTGCTTTTGCTAACTGAACATTTTTCTCCTGCAACATCAACATGTTTTTAGCATTGTTGAAATCATTGCGGAGCTTCATCTCTTGAAATTCGAGTTGACGCTTCAATTGGTCGATTTGATTCTCTGCCTTTTTCACCTCAACAATCGCTTGCTTCGTTTTAGCTGAACGCGAACCACTTGAGAAAATGGGTATGGTTAATTGTATTCCCCATACAGTTTGTCCGAAATATTGTTTATCGCTATCAAAGAAGTTAAATTCATTTCTGTAGGCATTATACTGCTGGTTAAAAGAAGCTCCTAATCTTGGTAAGTTAGCAGCCTTCATATTTCTAACATTGTATTCATTCAATGTTTTCTGGCGCTCCAACATTTGTAGGTTTAAGTTATCTTCTATGTTACCCTCTGTTGCCGATAGTGCAAAACTTTGATTCAACAATACACTCAAATCATCTGTTAGACTTATCGCCTGATCAAAAGGAAAAGCCATGGTCATCTTTAACAATTCCATAGACGTTTTCAATTGATTGTTTGCACTTTCCTGACTCGTTTTCGCATTTAACAAAGAGAACTCTAACTGATCCAGGTCTTCTTTTTGCATCAATCCCAAATCGTAGTAGTTCTTTTGTTGATCAAACAAGGTCTGCGTAGCCTCTACAAGAGAATCTACAAACGCTTTATTCTTCTGCGCAATCAAGGCCATTTGATAAGCATTAGTAACATTGTACAAAACTTCTTCTTCAGATACCTCAGCTGCGGCAACAGAAAACTCTTTATACAACCTACTCACTTGCAGCCCTACAATGTAACTTCCGTCAAAAATTAATTGACTAACAGATAGTCCTCCCGAAAGATTGTATTCTGTTCCTGCTCTGAAGGAAACCGTTGTACCAGGTTGACCGATAAAAGCTCCATCTACTACCTGAACAGGTAAGCTCAAAAAATTCTGAAAGCCACCCTGCATATTCACTTGAGGTAATCCGATAGCCCTTGTTTCAACCACTTTTTGGTTGGCTGCTTCAATGTCTAATTGAGCATTTTTAATTGCTTCTGTGTGCTCTAATGCATAGCTCTGTGCTTCGTACAGACTAAAACTCGTTTTTTCTTCTTGAGCCTGTAAGAAACTCGTGATAAACAATAGGGCAACACCTGTTACTCGTTTAATCATTTACTTCTTTTTTTAACTGTTCTTGTAAATATTTCAATCCTTTTTCGTTTGCTAAACCACGTAAGTGGAAAATCAGCATCTCATTAAAGACTTCCTCAAAACTGAATTCAGTGGGAGGAAATGCTTTCGGGTCAAATGCTCTATCAAACCTACCGATAAACAAACGAGGCATAATCTCAAGATTGAGGTCATCCCTGTAAACTCCTTCTTTCATTCCTCTTACCATATTTTCTTTCAATAATTGATGAATGAAAACAATCCTGTGTTCTTCCAATATTTGCCAAGCATCGTTGTGATACTTTTGCATATCGAAAAACACAGAAGGGTGTACTTCTCTAATTTTCTTTAATACGTAAGAGGTAATGGTAAGGAAGGCTGCAATTGCATTTTCAGATTCTTCTTTGGCGGTCAAACAAAACTCGGCGTCTTTTTGTGTTTTTGCAATCACCATTTGACGCACCATATCCTTTTTATCTTTAAAGTAAACATAGAGCGTTTTCTTAGACACACCTAGCTTATTGGCTAAATCATCCATGGTAACACTTTTTATTCCGTAATGCATGAAAACCTTAGAAATCTGATCAATCAATTCTAATTTCTTCTCTTCCATGGTGCAAATGTACACACATAAATTACACTAGAAACTTTTTACACAAAAAAAGTTTCCTTGGCATGCATATTTTCTACCAACGGTAAAATCCAAAGATTAAAGGATGCTAATTAGCCGATTTTTGGCTGAACTTTTTGATTGAGTTGATGGGAGATATTGAAAAAAGCGGTGATTAGTGGATGGGGCATTTCGCGTGTGCTACAGATTTGCGGACAAAACATGGAAGCGACACAAAAATTGTGATTTTTCAAAGAGATGATTTCAGGTTCTTCAAATTGATTGAGCGCCTCAATATCTATTACTTCATCCTTGAGATAATTAATAAGGCTAGGGTAAAGACTATAACGCGATGAACTTAATTCTTGTCGGGTATGGGCAGCATATAATTTTTGAAGTTGAGGAGAAACCGGGTACACTTCAATGGGTTCAAATCTATTTCCATCCACTAGATTTTCTGAAATCAACTTCTCCTTATTTGGATTTAAATTGTAGTTAGCAATGAGTAAATCTATGAAGGGTTTGAAGGCTTCTCCGGTAATCAATACAGGGATTTCTAGTTGAACTACGGTGTGCAAGATATTCGTAACGTAAAATATGGATTCACTATCTCCAGGTGCAAACCAAATTCCATCGTAATCATAAAAAGCATTCTTTTTCATTTCAGAAGCTTCTTTGATTCGTATCCAGTAATAACTCACCTCTAATTCTAGCAAGCGTTCAGAATGCTCAATAGCCATGTTCGTGGCGTGATGTGAATTAAACGTAAAGTTAAAATCACCTATGATTGCTATTTTTAGTTGCCTGCTCATACGTCCAATTTCAATGTAATTTAAAAAAAAAACGACTGATTCGAAAGAAACAGTCGTTTTTAATATAAACTTATCTAAATCTTAACGTTTGAAGACCCCGTCATAAACCGCGTCTTGAATCGTTATACTTGTCTGATTTCCGTTCGCATCGTAGAAATACAATTGGCAAGAAAAGTTTGCCGTAAAGATTAAATAATCTCCTGTTTCATCCGAAACTTGTTCCATTTCAACGATTTCAAAAGTCTCACCAGCACCTCCATCTTCGGAAGTCCATACTTTTCCAGTTTCATCTATATAAACAACCTGAACTCCTTCTTGAGCAAGTGTTACAAAATCGTAGGTTGGACTCTCCTCAAAAAACTCATTGAATTGATTTAAAGCTGGCGTTGAAGTAATTGTTGGATTGAACTCTAACCATCCTAATCCTATACCTACACTTTGTTTAATGCTTTGATCTTCTGATTTAATTTGCGAGTAGTAAACACAGAAAGAACTGTCACTATTCGGAATACCTGGAATAGTATCTACTAATTTTTCTGTCTCACAAAAGTAATCTTCTACGTGCTCTGTAAATTCTACTTCAGCGCCATTAACCAAAGCCTTGAAGTGTGCTCTGTACTCTATTTTATTATCTGGCGCAGGAATAATTTCTGGTTTTGCACAAGAGGTAACCACCAATAATGCAGTTAGTGATAGAATGAGTGATGCGTATTTCATTTTTCTTAGTTTCTATAATTATAGTCTCAATAAAAGTACGGATAAATATAAGAAAGGTTGCTTAACTTGCTACAAAACCATTCACTCAAGCTTCATTACAGCTCAATTCTATGTCTAAGCCTTGGATGGGCATAAATTTTTTCTTGGTAAAATGACTCACTTTTGCTTTCAACTTTTTAAGTTGCTGTTCCATCAAGTTCAAACTCGAAGGCAATAAAATATATCCCAAATTAAAGCCCTTGTACATCACAATAAATTTTGATGGATTATTCTCTACTTCAAGCAAGTCTAAACTTTTCCCCACACTTATATGGTGATAGATATAGATCATCTCCGATCTACTTAAATCTTCTACTTTTGTAATTATTTTCATTATGCGCGTATTTGTTTAATGCTGTGATCAAAACTTAACTCTTCCACACAAACGTCTTCCCAACCGTATTTTTTCATGTCAAGTGTGTACAAAAAGCCATTATCCGTTTCGTAGGCTTGGAAGTTTTCACTCAAAGAAATCTCTACTCCTAGCGTTTGAAATTTGTTAAACATTACATTCAAATCTGAAAGATTCATAAAGAACTTTGTTTCCACCTCTTCCCCATTTTGCAAGATGATAGCGTCTACTGTTGCTTCTTTATCTCCATCTTCAATTAAAATGTAGTTTACTTTTACATGTTGAAATACTGCTCTCATTTTGTGCCGTTTTTAAGTTTATGATACAAATATGCAGGAGTAGGTCGTAACGTATTTACGGACTTAAATTCTCCCACAAATTATTATCTTCGAGCATTCTTAAAAACACAACAATGAAGTACGATAGAATTGACAAAGAACTTTTCATTTCGAATAGAAAAAGATTTACACAACATATGGAAGGAAATGCATTAGCAGCATTCACTTCTAACGATGTTTTCCCTACTGGAGCAGACAGCACATTACCATTTAAGCAATCGGGAGATATTTTCCACTTATCAGGAGTTGATCAAGAAGACAGTATTCTTGTAATTTTCCCTAACGCAAAGACTGAAAAATTTAGAGAAGTATTATTCTTAACTGAAACAAATGAGCACATTGCTGTTTGGGAAGGTGAGAAATTAACAAAGGAAGCTGCTTTTGAAACTTCAGGAATCAAGACAGTTTACTGGCGTCATGAATTTGAAACCATCTTTAAGCAAATGATGGCGGAAGCAGACACTATTTACTTAAATACAAACGAACACGCAAGAGCAAAAACAGAAGTTGAGACGCACGAAAAACGATTCAACAAAAATGTGGTCGCTCAATTCCCAGCTCACCAAGTGAGAAAGAGTGCTCCTATCATGCACAAAATTAGAAGTGTTAAACACCCTATAGAATTAGACCTTATGCAAAAGGCTTGTGACATCACTAAAGCAGGTGTTCACAGAGTTTTAAAAGCATTGAAGCCAGGTGTTATGGAGTACGAATTGGAAGCTGAAATCATGCACGAATTCTTAAGAAATCGTTCGAAAGGTTTTGCTTACACACCAATTATTGCCTCTGGAAAAAGCGCCTGTGTTTTACACTACATTGAAAACAACAAAGAGTGTAAAGACGGTGATTTAATTTTGATGGACTTTGGTGCAGAATACGCCAACTATTGTTCTGATCTTACACGTACTTTCCCAGTAAACGGAAGATTTACAGATAGACAAAAAGATGTTTACAACGCTGTTTTGCGTGTAAAGAAAGCATCAGAGCAATTATTAGTTCCTGGAACTATGCTTGGAGAATACCATCAAGAAGTAGGTAAGTTAATGACTTCAGAATTACTCGGTTTAGGTTTATTAGACCAAACTGACGTTAAAAATGAAAACCCAGATTGGCCAGCATACAAGAAATACTTTATGCACGGTACTTCTCACTTCATTGGTTTAGATACACACGATTTAGGTTTATGGACTGAACCTATCCAAGAAAATATGGTCTTTACTTGTGAGCCAGGAATCTACATCCCTAACGAAAACATTGGAATTCGTTTAGAAGATGATTTAGTAGTGAGAGAAGGTCAAGCACCATTGAACTTAATGGGAGACATTCCTATTGAGATTGAAGAAATTGAATCTATAATGAACGACTAATTATGTTAACACATAAAGGTTTATACTACAGGATAACTGGCAACGGTTATCCTGTTCTTTTGTTGCATGGTTTCTTAGAAGACGAAACCATGTGGAAGGAAATCAGACAGAGTTTCGAAGGTTTCCAATTTATAAGCATAGATCTACCGGGTCATGGTAATTCAGCTAATCATCCCTTAAAAGATGAAATGCAATCTATTGCACAACCTGTTGCCGATTTAATACAAAGTTTAGGGTTTACGAACTATGCAGTTGTTGGACATAGTTTAGGAGGCTATATAGGATTAGAGCTTTTAAAAAGCCTTACTCCTCCAAGTTCTATTTGTCTGTTAAACTCACATCCTTTTGAAGACACACCGTTTAGAAAGGAAAATAGGTTGCGCTTGGTAGAACTGCTGAAAACAAAAAAACGCAGCTTTTTACAACAAGCCATTCCAGGTTTGTTTATGTATCCGTCGAATCACGATATTGAAATTCGCAGCTTGATTGATGATGCTGAAAAACTTCCAACAGAAGCCATTCAGCATACAACTTTAGCCATGCGTGCAAGAGAAAATTATGCCACTACCCTAATAGAGGAGGCGAAAAAGACTAAAATCTATTGTATAGATGGGGAAGATGATGTTTTAGTGCAACATCGTGCTTTACAAGATTGGTGCTCTGAAGTTGGTGGAACTTATTTAAGTATTCCTGACACTGCTCATATGCCATTTATAGAAACACCTGATGAACTTTTGGAAAGTTTAGAGCTTGTATTTAAAGACATAAAAAAACGGGAAGATTAATTCCCGTTGTCATTAAATATCCAAATTCGAATAGGGTCTACATGTAATGTTGTAATCATAATTTTAAGTTTTAACAGCGTTTAATGGTGTAGCTAAAAATTGCTAACACTATGCAAATTAAGGAATAAGCACGGTTTAATTTCTGCCAAACTTGTTAGTAGCGGAGTTGATTGATTCAAAAGTGAAGATTTTCATTTAAACGGTAAATCCTTAGTATTAGTGGTGAAAATGAGCCTTTCTAGGAAAAAAAATTATCTTTATTACATAAAATCAAACTATGACAAAACTTAAAGCTTTAATTGTAGACGACGAAGAAATGGCTAGGAAAAACCTCGTAATGTTACTCGAGGAATTTTGTCCAGAAATAGAAGTTTTAGGAGAAGCTGCCAATAAAAAAGAAGCCAAAGAAAAAATTGAAGAACTTAAACCAGATGTACTCTTCTTAGACATAAGAATGCCAAGTGGTTCTGAAGGTTTTGAACTGTTAGAAGAAATTGAAAACAGAGATTTTTTAGTTGTTTTTGTAACCGCCTTTAAAGATTTTGCCATTCGCGCTTTCCAAGCCAATGCAATTCACTATCTGTTAAAACCCATAGATATTGATGATTTAAAAGCTGCCGTTGAAAAGATCATTGATTCTAGTAAGTTGTACAAATCAACTCCTGATGGAATGGACACCTATTACGATACGATTAAAAACTTATCGCATCAAATCCATTCAAGTCAATTCAATAACCGAATTGCAATTAGTCATACCAAAGGACTAAAAATAGTTGAAGACGATACCATCTCTTACTTAGAGGCAAGTGGAAATTGTACCACAATATATTTCACCAATGGGAAAAGGTATTTAGACACGCGAACTTTAAAAATTTACGAAGAGATATTAAATCCTGATAAATTTTACCGTGTACACAAATCCTACATCATTAACTTAAATGAACTTGTAGAATATCTCAATGAAGACGGACATACTGCAGTATTAAAAGATGGAAAACATTTACCGGTAGCCAGAAATAGAGTATCTGCTTTCCTCAAACTATTGAAAGGAAAACATTAATGAAACACCTTTGCTTTCTCTTCTTTCTTTTAGGCTTTTTAGTAAGTGCTTCTGCTCAGAATTACAGTTATATAAAGTATAGCGCTTCAGAAGGACTACCGCAATCTCAAGTTTTTGACATCACCCAAGATAACAACGGTTATTTATGGGTGGCCACTTTTGGTGGTTTAGCCAAGTTTAACGGAACTAAGTTTGAGACTTTCAATACGGAGAATGGACTATTCAATAATAGAAACTCTTTTATTGAGTTCATTGATAACCGTCTTTATGTTGGACACGAAGGAGGAGTGAGTATAGGAGACAACAGAAGCTTTATTCATATAGCACTACCGGATGCGGCCAAAACCACAAAAGTAACGGCTATTCAAAAATTCAAAAATGAAATATTCATTGCAACTAACGGAGGAGGCTTGTACAAACTGGTTGACAATCAATTTGAACGCATAAAACAAAGTCCACAATACATACGAGACCTAACCGTATTTGAAAATCAATTGTATTTAGCAGCAAGAAAAGGACTTTTCTCTGTACAAGAAAACGGAGTTTTGGACACACTTGTTTACGACACTAAAATATCTTTCACTGGTATATCAAAGAGTAAACAAACTTTGTATTTATCAGCTTACAACGGACATATTTATCAATACAAATCATCTCAACTCAAAAGTCTCTACGTTTCAAACACAAAGTTTAGAGGAGTACTTTATAAAAACAACAAACTCTGGTGTTATGCCCTGTCAGGTGTTACCCAAATCAATTTAGCTACAAATAAATCTTTAAGACTTACAGACAAAAACGGATTAGAAACCCCCGACATTAACGCCGTATTTATTGACAGAGAAGACAACCTCTGGTTGGGAAGTAGTGGAAAAGGATTATTGCGCTTTTCTGGAGAAGCATTCACCTATTTCAAAAAAGACGAACGCCTATCCTCTGACCTAGTGCTCTCCATATTAGAAACTCAATCTGGCGAGTATTTTTTCTCAACTTTTGACGCAGAACTTACGCATTGGATCAACGACACAAACACAGCCTTCCTTCATATTGTGGATGGATTTGTATGGTCTTCGGTAGAACGAGAAAATGGCGACATATTTTTCGGGACCAATAAAGGAATCTATTGGCACGATAAATCTGAAGATTTTTGGAAAAGGTATAAAGGAAAAAATAAACTACCGAGTGCTAAAATAACTGCCCTGTTTTTACTTTCGGATAGCAATACCGTATTAGCAGGAGGAAAAGACGGTTTCTCTAGAATTGTTGCAGACAGTGTTTACATAGACTCATCTCTGATTCAAAAAAACCTTAATGTAAAAGGCTTTGCGCAAATAAACGATGACATTTATGTGTTAGGAAAAAAGAGTCTGTATAGAGTGCAAGGTTCACAAGCCAAAGAAATCATTCACCAAGAAGATTATTCATTTACCTCCATTCGAAAGGATGCTGACAACAACCTATGGCTGGGAGCCGAACAGGGTCTATTCCTTGTTCAAGGAGACTCTTTGGTTGAAATAGAACTCGACAATAACAAAGGAGCGAGTTTCACTTTCTTTGTTGAAACCTATAAACACTACATTTACGTAGGAACGAATAACGGACTTTACCGCTACAACATTCACACCCACAGCATCAAACATTACGGTATAAATGAAGGACTGATTGACCTTGAAGCCAACATCAATGCTGTATATATTGATAGTAAAGAACAGCTCTGGTTTGGAACAGCAAGTGGTTTAATGAAATTAGACCTTAATAAGGAAGATGCCATATTTACGAAGGCGAGTCCTTTGGTACAAATAAGTGAGATTAAACTGACAAAAACCGATAAAGACATTAGTACATATTGTGACTCTATTACTCCTTTAGGTTTACCGGTTAACTTACAGCTGCCCTACAAACTAAACGGATTGAATATAAGGCTAGATGGACTTTTCTACTCTAATCCAAAAGGGGTTGAGTTCTCCTACCAATTGGTTTCTGAAGACTCTCTAAAATGGACGCCTTTAGATGAGGCTTCAACCATTACTTTTCCCAACCTAAACTTTGGAGATTATACCCTTTTGATTAAAGCCAAGAGTATCAATGGTCAAGAAAGTGAGATAAAATCTTTCCGCTTTACCATATTGCGTCCTTACTATTTTACAACATGGTTCATCACCAGTATCATTCTATTATTGATACTAATCGTATTGGGCATCTTATACGCTAACAATGTGCGTATTAAAAAGAAGATTGCTCGTAAACAATATGAAGAACAGTTAGAGTCGCGCACGAAACTAGCCAGATTAGAACAACAGTCTCTTAACGCGAGCATGAATCGTCACTTCATATTTAACTCTTTAAATTCAATACAGTATTATATAAATGCTAACGATAAATTAAGTGCGAATAGATTCTTAACTCGTTTTGCCAAACTTATTCGAAAAAACCTGGACAGTTCACATGAAAAGAATGGACTTGTAAAGTTAGCCGATGAAATGGAGCGTTTAAAGTTATATATGGACTTGGAGCGCATGCGTTTTACCAATAAGTTTGATTACAGCATCCACATAGAAGAAAATATAGATCTAGAATCAATAGATGTTCCAGCCATGTTATTACAACCCTTCGTAGAGAACAGTATCATACACGGTGTACTGCCACGTCATGACGACAAGGGACACATACAGGTAAACATTAATAAACGTGAAAACAGTTTTGTTGTAGAAATTTTTGACAATGGAGTTGGAATTGACGTGAGTAAGGTAAATAAAGTAAGCTTTGAAGGAGATCATAATTCTCACGGTATGGAGATCACATCTAAGCGTATAGAAATACTTAAAAAGCTGACAGATAGAAATATTGAATTAACCGGGCCACAGCAAATCAATGAAAACGACGGTTCAATCAAAGGAACTAGCGTTTGGATAAGAATAGAAAACAATAATTTGTCTGTTCGGGATTAACATTGTATATTTGGATTTAGTATTCTTATCAAAGAACTGAATAAATGAAAAAGTATATATTCATACTCGCGCTTTTACTTATGGCTGCTACGGCATGTCAGAAAGAGGTTATTGTTCCTAACGATAGACCTAGTGAAGTTACGATGACTACACGAGGTGCTTCAGATGATGTTGTTACTCCAGGTGCAGCAGATGATGAAGACGACAACATTACAGATCCAGATAATGATGAGGATGAAACAGATGTTGAATCTGAAGAAGATTTAGAAGCTTTAAATTCTAAGAACTAGAATTAACACGATAAAATTATAATCCCAACTTTTCAGTTGGGATTTTTTTTGTCCATACATTTCAATCAATAAAAGCTACCGGTCAAAAGTTTACATTAATACACATGGCTATTTTACTATAAATTAGGGGGTGATCAGATCAACTAGCTTAAAACCTGGCAATCTGAAATGCGTTACAAATCGAATTACCTCAATTAGTTAATATGTCTAAAACTGCATCTAATAGTATACACGAACTTATCAAAAGCCTTTCTAAATCCGAAAAAAGATATTTCAAAATCATATCTAGTCGCCACACTATCGGAGAACAGAACAACTATATTACGCTTTTTGACTACATAGATTCTCAAGACGAATATGATGAAGCGGCTCTTTTTAAGCATTTTAAAGGAGAGACATTTCTGAATAAATTCTCTATTACTAAAAATCGATTGTACGAAGCCATCATGAAGGCGCTTGACGCTTACCACAGCTCTTCGTCTATAGACGCAAGTATTTACAGGTTATTACATGGGGCAGAAATACTCTATAAAAAGAGTTTGTACAAACACTGTAAAAAGCAGTTACTTAGTGCAGAACGCTTAGCCAAAAAACACGATAGATACGGACTTCTTGTTGAAATTAACAACAGGTATAAGAAACTAATTGAAACGGAGGGTTATCATAATATTGACTCGTCTGATCTGAATAAAACGCTGAAAGAAGACAGTGAATACCTCGATAAACTGAACCATTACTCACAGCTATGGAAATTAAAAAGTGAGCTCTTCCTCCTTTTAAATAACAAAGGTAAAGCAAGGTCAATTGAAGAATTACAACGTTATAATTTACTCACCCAGGAGTTAACTAAATCTTCCTCTAAGGAAGCACATTCTTTTGACTCAGATTACCTTACCCATCATATTTATAGCGCGTCTTATTTTGCTTCCAATGATTTAGAAAACTCCTTGATTCACCTCGATAAAATCATTGAGCAATACAAGGATAATCCAAGCAGAATTAAACAAGAACCAAACGTTTATTTCTCTGCGCTTTCGAACATTATATACATTGAAAGTAAGCTGGGGAATTACAAGAAGGCTATTGACTATTTAAAGGAGCTCAAAACCTTCCCGAAGGTTTACAAAATTGATTTAACACGCGATTTAGAAATTAAGCTCTTCAGCAGTGTGAATAGTATAGAGCTCACACTCTTGATTCATCAAGGGAAATTTGAAGAAGCTGTAGGACTTTCTGAAGGCATACAAAAAGGACTTGCTCTGTATGGGAATAAGATATCCCCTCTTCGAAAATCTCACCTTAGCTTTAAACTAGGCGTTGCTTATTTCAGCCTGGAACAATACCATACCGCTTTAGAGTGGATCAATTCCATCTTAAACAATGGAGAATTGGATCAAAAAGAAGACCTCAATGCTTTCGTTCAGATTGTCGATCTAATGATACATTTAGAGCTTAAACATCAAGACTTATTGCCTTATGCGATAAAGAACACTCAACGTTTCTTAAAATCGCGCAATAGAAGCTTTAAATTCGAAACAATCTTCCTGAAATATTTAAATAAGATTGCCAAGAGTACCGATAAATTTCAAGAACACCAACTCTTAGAAAAAGTACTCTTAGAGATCAAAGAAATTAAAAATGATGATTTTGAAAAGAGTGCTTTGGAGTATTTTGATTTTGAAAGTTGGATTATTTCTAAGTTAAAAAACAAACCGATGCCACAAATCAGAAAAGAAGTATACAATAAATTAATTGCATAAAAAAAGGGTGTTATTCAAACACCCCTAAAACTTCTCCTATAGCATTGAGTACTGTAATTTTAGTAAGCTCACTACCCGATATTTTCGTTTTGAAGGAACAATAGTATTCGCAATCATCTTTAAATACTACTTCCGTGCTGCTCTTTTTATGTGGTCCTTCCAAGGTAACACATCTTCCGTCAGCTGCAACTACCAATTGGTTGTCTTTACTTACATAGAAGTCAGCCGTCATTCCTGAAGAGAAATCTCCACCGTTCGCCATTGCTTTGTACTCAAAACTGTAAGTACCTTTGGCCTCTGTTACATCTCCTGCTGCTTCATTTGCACCCAAATCTTGTGTACAAACTTCTCCTTTACATCTATTTACCTTGTTACATTGCACAAATGAAAGTGCTAAAACGGCAGCTACTAATGTGATTTTAAGTGTTTTCATAAGCTTTAAATTCACCTTAAAAATAGAAGGAATCTGCATACCCTTTACCATAATCATAGAATATTTGATAAAACTCCGCATTAGCGGTAGTAATGGCACCCCGCAACCCGATTTAAATCGGGAGAGGAGTATAATGGATGACGCGACCCCGAGATCAACTCGGGGAAATGCCATAAAAAAAGCCCAACATAACTGTCGGGCCTCTCCTTTATTAAGCTTTTTAGAACTAGTCCTTCTTAAAGTGATTCCATCCTTGAGCTTTCAACTCAATAGTGGCTCCTTGCTTATCAATGAAATATGTTCCTGCATTTGCATCCGTCATGTGACCAATAACAGTCATATGTGGGTTTCCTTTAATTTTATCGTAATCTTCTTGAGCGACCGTAAACAACAACTCATAATCTTCTCCACCGTTTAAGGCTGCGGTTGCAGGATCTACATTAAAGTCAATCGCTGTAGTACTTACTTTTCCGTCAATAGGAATTTTCTCATCATACACATTACACCCTACTTTACTCGCCTTACACAAGTGCATAATCTCTGATGCTAAACCATCTGAAATATCTATCATAGAAGTTGGTTTCACCTCTAATTCTTCTAAGAATTTCACAACATCTTTACGCGCCTCAGGCTTCAATTGACGTTCTAATAAGTAATCAAAACCATCTAAATCAGGTTGAATATTAGGGTTCGCCTTGTAAACTTCTTTCTCTCTTTCCAAGACTTGAAGACCCATAAACGCGCCTCCTAAATCTCCACTTACCACCAAAAGATCATTCTCTTTTGCACCGTTTCTGTAGACCACTTTATCTTTGGCTACAGAACCTACAGCTGTGATGCTAATCATCAATCCCGAAAGAGAAGAAGTTGTATCTCCACCTACTAAATCCACGTTATACATTTCACATGCTGTGCGTATACCTGCATAAATTTCTTCCAAAGCTTCAGCAGGAAAGCGATTAGAAACCGCTAAACTCACTGTGATGTGCTCCGGTGTACCATTCATCGCGTAGATATCCGATAAGTTAACCACAACCGATTTATACCCCAAGTGTTTCAAAGGCATGTACATCATGTTAAAATGCACTCCTTCCACTAATGTATCGGTAGAAATAAGGGTATACTCCTTATCGTTTTTCTCCAATACTGCGGCATCGTCTCCCACACCGTAAACAGTTGATGTTTGAGTAGATTTAAAATCCTTCGTCAACTGGTCAATTAAACCAAACTCACCAAGCTTTTCTAACTCTGTTCTTTTTTCTTCACTCATTCTTCTTCTGTTTATATTGCGCTTAATCGTTCAATTTCAATACGGCTAAGAATGCTTCTTGAGGCACTTCAACCTTACCTACCTGACGCATACGTTTCTTACCTTGCTTTTGCTTTTCTAACAACTTACGCTTTCTTGAGATATCTCCCCCGTAACATTTCGCGGTAACATCTTTTCTCAAAGCTTTGATCGTTTCACGCGCAACTACTTTAGCACCAATTGCTGCCTGAATAGGAATCTCGAACTGCTGACGTGGAATTAATTCTTTCAACTTCAAACAGATTTTCTTACCTAAATCGAAAGCATTTGAACGGTGAACCAATGCAGATAAAGCATCCACTTGTTCGTGGTTCAATAAGATATCTAATTTGATCAAATCTGACTCTTTGTACCCAATTGGGAAGTAATCGAAAGAAGCATAACCTCTTGATACAGATTTTAACCTATCGTAGAAATCGAATACAATCTCCGCCAAGGGCATTTCAAATGTAATTTCAACTCTATCTTGTGTTAAGTAAACCTGGTTTTGTAATTCACCACGCTTCTCTATACAAAGGGTCATTACCTGACCAATATATTCTGATTTTGTAATTACCTGAGCTTTGATAAAAGGTTCTTCAATCCTATCCATTGCCGCTGGATCTGGCAATTCAGATGGATTATTTACGATAAACCTTTCCTCCGGGTTTTTCTTCATGTACGAGTAGTAAGATACGTTAGGAACAGTAGTAATTACTGTCATGTTAAACTCTCTTTCTAAACGTTCCTGGATAATTTCCATGTGCAACATTCCTAAGAATCCACAACGGAAACCGAAACCTAATGCTGCCGAAGATTCTGGTTCAAACACCAACGATGAATCATTCAATTGCAACTTCTCCATAGAGTAACGCAATTCTTCAAAATCATCTGTATCTACGGGGTAAATACCGGCGAATACCATGGGCTTCACATCTTCGAATCCTTTGATTGCTTTATCCGTAGGGTTCTCTAGTGAAGTAATAGTATCTCCTACTTTTACTTCATTGGCTGCTTTAATACCTGAAATGATGTAACCTACATCTCCTGTACCTACTTCTTTCTTAGGAGATAAATCCATTTTCAAAACTCCCACCTCATCTGCGATGTAGTTTTTACCTGTATTTACGAATTTAATTCTCTCTCCTTTTTTGATGCTACCATTCATGATACGGTAGTAAGCAATAATCCCTCTAAACGGATTAAATACTGAATCAAAAATCATGGCCTGTAATGGCGCATTAGGATCTCCTTTAGGCGCTTCAATTCTTTCGATAATTGCCTCTAAAATCTTGTCTACCCCTAAACCAGTTTTACCCGATGCAGGAATAACATCATCAGGATCACATCCTATCAATTCAACAATTTGATCTGTAACTTCTTCAGGTTGAGCACCTGGTAAATCCATCTTGTTTAGAATGGGAATGATTTCCAAATCGTGCTCTAAGGCCAAGTAAAGGTTAGAGATCGTTTGTGCCTCAATACCTTGAGATGCATCAACAATCAACAAGGCTCCTTCACATGCTGCGATAGAACGTGAAACCTCGTAAGAGAAATCTACGTGACCTGGAGTGTCTATAAGGTTCAAGACATAATCTTCTCCCTTATAGTTGTAATTCATTTGAATCGCGTGACTTTTGATGGTAATCCCTCTCTCACGCTCTAAATCCATATCATCTAGCGCCTGGTTTGTCATCTCTCTATCAGAGATTGTTCCAGTGGTTTGCAATAACCTATCGGCCAAAGTACTCTTACCGTGGTCAATGTGCGCGATAATACAAAAGTTACGTATATTCTTCATCCTCTATTTTTCAATAATAATGGGGGCGTTAAAATTTTTCCCCTTTAATTCCGGAGGGTGCAAAGCTTTTCAATTCGAATCAACTCCTACTTCCCTCTAAAACAAGCGTACAAAGATAATGAAAAGGGTGGTAAACTTAAATATTTTAAGGAATGAAATTGAGCAAACCACTTAAGTAATACAATTGCTGTACTTTCTTTGAAAATAAAGACTTCTAGACACCTCGAGGTAAAAGGTAATCATCTCCTCTTTTTTGTTGGTTTATTCTTGTGAATTAACTTTTCTTTACTCCAACTTTGTAAACAAAAAAGACCTCCTTAAACAAGGAGGTCTTCTCGGGTTTATTTGTAAAAGGCAACTTAGGATTTAAACAAATTCACAAAAGATTTCGTAGGATCTACATGTACTGCTTTAGGGAACTCAGCATGTAAAACCAACTGATTTTCGTGTCTTTGCTCTAAATCTTTCATTTTCTTTCTATTCAACAACACTACCGTAGAGCGTCCGTGATGATCGTGTTTATCTAAAATTGTAGTGTTATTAAAATCACATTGCCAATGCGTTTCTTTCATCTCTTCTTGGTAGGTAAATTCTAAGGTAGGTACACTGAAATATTCTAAATTATCAATGTTTTCAAAATCAAACACCATACGTATATGACCTGATTCAAAATGCAATTCTTCGTTACTTAGCCCTAAATCTGCCAGTGAAACTTTTTCCGTGGTTGGATTATTAAAATTTATCTTGATTTCTCCTTGGTTGATGTCAACTATTTCCATATCCATTTATTTCTTCGTTTTAATTCAGTACTAAGCAACTTGAATTACAAGAGATTACAAATGATAAATATCATCTTCAAAAATGATAATAGTTTTACCACTGAGGAGCACAACTTATCATCGGTAAACATCTTTAATGTAACTATCCAGCTTCCCCTTCTTTTTCGCTCTTAATAACTTCCTCATCACTTTACCTTTTTTGAGATGGTCTTCATTTTTCTCATACATGGACACACTCTTTTTCACCGCATAGCTAATGATCTTTAACTCATCTGCGTCTTCATGACCAAGGGCATATTCAACGAAAGCACCCATATAGGCAAACATCACTTCAAACTCCTTCATATCCACGAGTTCTGCATGTATAAAAACCGTAACATTTGGGGCTCCGTCCATCCATTTTACAAGAAAGCTCATGCATTCCAGTCTCTTTTCTCCATTCACATTTACAGGGTTATCATATAAATACGATACGCAACGCAGTACAAGATCTTCATACTTTTTATAGTCCTCTGCTACTTCTAGCTTTGGGTTCTCTGGTATACTTAAATTTTGAGCTTTAGATTGAACAGACAACACACTCAATAAGACAATTAGAAGGATGTTTTTCATAGGATTGGATTTAAAATTTAGACTTAATGTAGATATTTTAGATCAAGTATAGAAACAATAAAGGGTGGAACTCAAATTCCACCCTTTAACACTACTACTTATGAAACCTAACTCAACTCTTTTAAGCGTGTTAACGCTGTAAATTATATGCTTTAACTTACACCATGATAACGCAGTATTGAGCGGTTTCTTATTTTTTATTTCTAAACAAATGTTAAATATTTTCTAAATCTGGTTGACGCATGGTTATGAAAGCCTTCAATACCGTTTCGCCCACATCAGGAACCTCGATATGTACAATATAAGTACCCGAGGAAACAGGAATTCCCGCAGCATTGGTTAAGTTCCAATCTGTAAAAGTTAGTGGGTTATCCTTGCGAATTGAACGTACTAACCTACCCGAAGTATTGTAAATTCTGATGTTACATCTTTCCGGTAAATTTGTAAACTTCACACGCTTATCCAATTTATCAGCCTCATATTTTGAAAAGGCATAATACGGATTAGGCACTACATTTATTTGATCCAACACATTTGCCAATGCTGTTGTATTGTTCACTTCTGTTATAAAGTTACGTGTACTAAACCCGTAAAGAGGCAAACTGTTATTATCTCCGGTAGCTGTGTACTCTTCGTATTTTCTATTCACACGTAAACGCATGGTTGCTTCACTTTCCAACAAGGTATGTCCTTCATTCAATAAAGGATACATCACCCACATGATACTTCTATAGAAATTGGTAACCTTTGAACCTGAAGTATTACTGTAGTTCATATTTTCTTCAAAGGCAGACATATCTCCCGTATAATAACTTGCTCCATTGTTATACATGTCCGCAGAAAATACAAATACAGGATGCATCCCCCCTAATTTTGGAACTCCTAAATTCGTATATGTGGTACTTGTAGGGTTCCATAGCATGTCATTACCATTTTCACCTGCAAGGAAAGAATTCTCTCCAAAGGCCATGTTGAGTCGCTTACCTGTTTCTATTTCGATGGCATAACCAGGGAAATAACTAAATCCAGTAGACCCTGCAATTTCATTTCCATTCTCATCCAATGATGGACTATTTCTCAAGGCAAACGGCTGTCCTTGATTTTGATTCAAGCCTTGATCTCTACCCGTTTCAATAACTGGACATTTCGTCCACAAACTTTTATCGTCTGTAAAAATGATATCAACACTTTTTGTTCTCCCCACCTGCGTTGAGGCAAGTGCTCCAGAAATCGAATAATTCCCCACATCTCCAATAGGCATACCTTCAGCTTCTGATCCAACTAAACCGAAAGGAGCAACGATACCATCTAATAAATTCGTGTATGTTTTTTCCGGATCTATTCCTATGGCATCTGCGTAATTACATGGGTTGTTAATTCCTGCATTCGGGTTACAATCTGCAGCTGTTGGGGCATAAGTACCCGATCTTATCCAATTGTTTGGAGAGTAGCTGTCATTATCTTGTAATCCGATCAACCAATTCTTACTTGAATCTTTAAACGTTAAAGTGGCCTCTAACGGAGCTGTATATTTCACTTGTGCTGTGGCAAAAACATATGCAGTTTGCTCAAGACTAACAGACAGTCCCCATTCTGGCAACAATTGTTCGTTATAGACATCTATGCTTTTATTAGAAGAGATAGAGTCACCCGAATTTGTTTCAATAATCGTCCAATTACTTTGGTCTAAATCCCCGTTTTCATCTTCGTGGAAATACATCACAAAATCTCCTTCCTTAATATTTAAAGGATCAACTACTTTCACAGCCACAGGACCTCCATTACTTGCATAAGTTATTTTATCAACCTTGTTCTTTTTGAGAATTTCAGTTTTAGTTTCTGCACTTAGATCTAGCACACGACCACCATTCCCCATACCATCAATACGCGTAATTGGCAATTCAAATCCATATCCAACATTGGCAATAGTACCTCCCGCTTCTGGTGTAGGCAAGTGCGGTATACCTTCTACCACTCGCACCTCACCTATCGCTGATTTTCGAGACGCTATATAGGGTTTTTGTTGACCGTCTAAAGCGCTCGCATCATTTGGAGTATAAGTCTTGTAATTGTTATATGCATAAGCTATTGCCATATAGTAATAACGCTTAAAATTCACTAAAGACTTTGAAGCCCCAGCAGCAAACATATCTTCCTTTACGCTAAAACTGTGTCTAATTCCTTCATCAGCACCAACCACTTTCTCTGTCGGTACAGCTGCTAATAAATCATTGTCAAATTCAAAATTCACCAAACGTGAAACAGAATCTTTAATATCACATTGGAACACCAAACGTGCTTTATCTATATCTCCTAAGTCAGAAACGGAAACATCTTTCCCTGATAATTGATACACTTGATACCCTTGGAAACGGTAAACTTTATCCAAGGAATCAGCTCCTGCAATAAATGGATCTACCTCTCTATATCCCTCGTTGAAGTTGTTGGAATTAGTAGGGTTTTCTAATGTGAAGGCTAATTCATTCTCTAACTCTTGCACACTCATATCTGGGGCGTGTGGACCTTCAATTACCTTGAAACAGTTTTCAAATAATGCTTGTGCTTTGTCATCTGCCTTTTGCAAACTTACCACAGAAGCGAAAGGATCTGCCTGACCACTTCTCGCCCAAACAACTCCCATTGTAATGTTATTTACCGCTCCAGGCTTAAGCACGAAAGGTCCGGCACTTTGTGCAAATCGTCTATCATACGGCGGGTTACCGGCAGTTTGTTCTGTCCATTCTGGCTGTGGGTTACCACCAGTTCCCCATCCTAAAGGATCTGTATCTCCCGGGAACATAAAATCTGCCTCAACGTTAGGGTTTCCTCCACCACTTGAGTGACCATTTCCTCCATAAGTAAAACGAGTACCATCTTTCCAATACCCACTTAAGTAATTGTAATAATCTATAGCTGTTTGTGGATCAGTTGTATTTACATCTGCACCTCCTCCTAAATTGTTATAGTACAAGAATCTTCTCATTCCGAAACGCTCATTATCTATAATCGAATCGCCATATCCTATACCATTTAAAGCTTCGTTTGGACCGATACCAAATGCATTATCGATTCCATCATTATCTTGGTAAGGACCCTCGAAGAAATCCACACCAATAGCGGGAGGAGCATCTCCATACCCTAAGAAACCACTAACATCTGGATCAAAAGCATTACCGTTGTAGGCATACCCTAAACCTCTAGAAACATCACAACCTACGTAATCATCAAAAGGACCACCGAGTGCAACATCTATCATCAATCCAAAATAAGTATCGTAAAGCGTTTGCGTAGATCTATTGATTAACTCGTAGTTGTAAAAGGTCATATTATTTACCTCATCATTGGTTGAAAAAGAAAAGGCCTGCGCTCTAATCTCCATACCAATTGGATCACCTCCAGATTCAGTATGAATATTTCCTTTGTCATTCATCACCCACCAAAAGTTTTGATCTCCAAAGATGGTAACTGTTCTATCTGTTCTACAATCTATTGATTTATCCAAATCGTACCATGGATAATCTCCATCTTGCCAATCGTAATTACCATCTTCATTTCTATCGTAGAAAGGTGCCAAGTAATAATCTTGCCCTGCTTCAACATCACCATGTGCAGGCCATTCTTTAATAAACTTAGGCACTTCGTAATTCGGGTAAAGTGTGTTTTGCGTATTCGTACCGTTGGCTTGATCATTCAATCCTGCATTGTACCATGCACGAAATTCTCTTACCTCATCTTGAGAAGAAATAAAGTGTTTATCATACTCCTCACAAACGTCAGAATCTGTAGTTGCATTTCCTATCGTTAATGGTCCTGTCCAATAATCATTTCCATTACGGTAACGCAACGCTGCCAATTTTAACTGACCGTTTACGTCCTTCCCTCCTAGCCAAAGTGCAGAGGCAAAAAGCGCCATAATCCCACTATTTTTGGGCACTTCATAATGACTAAAGTTTTGACCATTTACTTGCCACAGGTTCCCTGCGGTATGCACCAATGCCGAAACATTGTTCAATTCTAAATAAGTAGAGGTATTTGCCGGCACACAAGTCGCCGCTTTCATTTCTAACACTTCTATCTCTGGTTCTTGCCCTAAATAAGGCTGGGCCACCAAATAGAGCGGAAATAAAATAAGTAATGTTATAGCATGTTTCATAATAGCAAATTTTGGGCTTCTTCTAAATGTATACCTAAACAATTAGAAGTCAACTCACTTCTGGTTGTAATCTTAGCGTAATTCTACAAATCTAATGAGCAATTTTGTAATATCTTCAAACTCATTAAAACTCAATTCTTCGTAGGTATCAAAAACGTCATGATAATGTTTATTCGGTCCCATGGTGTATATAAAGAAACTTGGAACCCCTTCTAAACTAAAGAAGTAATGATCTGAATTTTGGGTTGGACCTCTTTTCTTAATACGAGTTAAATATCCATGTTCATTGTTGATGGCTACTAAACTTTCATAAGCTTTAGTATGGACCGTTCCATTTACCACAGTAATTCCTTCTTCACCAGACCCCATAATATCTAGGTTGAGTAAGAATTTAATTTTTTTCAATTTCAGCTGGGGATGTTTTACAAAATACTCGGACCCAACCAGACCAGCTTCCTCTCCGCCAAAAGCAATAAAAACAATATTATAATCTGCAGGGTTCTCTTTGAAATACTTGGCCATAGTTATCAGCATAGCCGTTCCCGAGGCGTTATCGTTAGCCCCTGGAAAATACGTATCAGCTCCCATTCTCCCCAAATGATCATAATGACCGGTAAAAACTATGGTCTTTTTCGTCTTCTTTTTTGCTTTTACTTGCCCAATTACATTGTACGCTGTATAGTTTTTAATTAGCTCGGCATCTACATTTACACGAAGGGTTTGACCTTCCTGATAAACACTATCCTGCAGGGTAATGACAATATTGTTGTATTGTTTCCTACCCACAGACCACGTGAATTTTTGGTGCGTTAAAATCACCACGGGTGCATAGGCTGAGAGTCCTGTTAAATTCGCTCTAATTTCTCGTTCTCTTCTGGCTGAAAGACCTCTTGTATCAATGAGAAAAGCATTTTTCTCTTCCTTTTGTACCTGTTCAAAAATATCTTGAAGTTGAATTTGACTTTTAAGAATATTGGTATCGATAACAGCCGGAACAAGTTGTCCGTCAAAACTAGGCGAATGGGCATCCACCATAAAATGTTTCCCCGGAATCAATTGTTTTTCACCATAACTTACTGCCATTGAACTCGGAAAGGTATTCACCTGTAAATTAAAAGCCTGTAAGAAAGACGAATCGAGTGGTTCAAGACCAATCTTCTCAAATTCACCAGCGATGTAATGCGCCGCTTTTACGTCCCCTTGGTTAACGTAACCTCTTCCATGAAATTCAGGTTTACACAAATCTTGGGTTATACGTCTTGCCTCATCAAGCTGAGACCAAGCGAGGGAACCCAAAAATAAAGTAGCAATAAGTAAGATGAAATTACGCATATCTTCTTTCAACTTTTTTCACAAAATCCGTCACCACTTCATTGTCTAAATCCCAATTCATCGAAACGGCAACTTCGCTTAATTGCTGTTTAGCAGTTGCGTAAGAATCAAGGTTATCTAGTGTATTTAAGGTAGATTCAAATTTATCCTTATTCCCTTCGAATAATTCGTTGATACACTGCAATCTATCATTCAACCCAAAAGCTTCTTTCAATGAAGCAATCTTTGTAGCACCAAATTTAGAGGCTAAAGAATTGTCTTCGTTACTGTTAAACCTATCGTAAAAACTCCCTTGATTATGCACAGGGTTATTCAAAGTATTGATGGGTTCGGGTTGTGTTATAGTAACTTTTGTAATCTCCTTTTTAGGCGCTTCCTCCTTAGGAGCTTCTGGTTCTGGAGCCACTTCTTTTGGCGCCTGAGCAACAGGTTTTGAATTTTGTCCTAATGATTCTTCTACCTTCTCTTCAGCAGGTGCTTCATCAAAATTCAAACTCAAGTTTGCTTTCTCCTCTTCGATTTCCTCAGTGGGTGTAGAAAAGTCAAACATCATTCCTTCTGACGCACTCGGTGCTTCTTTTTCTATGACCTGAGTAGTTTCAGCTTCTGTTTTTTCTACTTCCTGCTTACTTTCTTCAACAACTTCTTTTTCTACTGGAGTATTCACAACTTTACCTTGCGCTTCATACACCTTTTGTTCCAAAGCTTTGTAGCGCAAAATCAAACATCTTTCGTGGAATTCTCTTGACAACTGAACGAGTTCTTCCATTTCCAATTGGTTCAATTTTCCATTTTGCAATTGCTCTGTTAAAGCATTTAATCTCTGAAGTATTTCTTGTTGTGTATCCACGGTTTTAATTTTCAAGTTTAACATCGTTCATTCCCAGTGAGCTAAAGAAAGTTTACACCCACTTTTTAAGAGTACCCAAATTTAACTATTATGTTTTCAACTTTAGAAGAGATTGAAGGGAGTTTTAAAAGAAGAATGTTAATCATTTCACACAAAATGTATTCCTAAGTCATTTTCGAATGTTGCTTACTTCTTAAAATAAAGGAGTTAATGACTTATCTTTCCGTATTTTTACACCCAAATCCTTCGTATAGAGGGAGTACTTCTTATAAAAACGTAGAAATTGAACTTGAATTATACATACGCAGACTTAGCAGACCTACTTTACGCCCAAGAAACACCTCAAATAGACGGAGGAATAAAGGGGATTGCTTACGACACAAGAAGAATTTACGGTGCTGATGACTTGGCCTTTTTTGCTCTTCACACAACAAAAGACAATGGTCATGTATATATTCAAGATGCTTACGATAAAGGAGTTAGATGCTTTGTAGTTCAAGAAGATGTAGATCTTCCTCATGATGCTTGTGTTCTTAAAGTTGAAGACACTTTGGAGGCCTTGCAAACATTAGCAAAAAAACACCGAGAGCAATTTTCTTATCCGGTTATCGCTATTACCGGAAGTTATGGTAAAACCATGGCCAAAGAATGGTTGTATTCGCTTTTGAAGGATGATTACCAAATCATTCGAAGTCCAAAAAGCTACAATTCGCAACTCGGCGTTGCTTTGAGTTTGTTAGAAATGAGTCACGAACATAACCTCGCCATTATTGAGGTTGGAATTTCTGAACCTGGAGAAATGGAGATTTTGGAAGACATTGTAGATCCAACTTTAGGTATATTCACAGGAATTGGTGCTGCTCATCAAGAAAACTTTGAATCAGAAAAACAGCATGTAAAGGAAAAATTAAAACTATTCAAGCATGCCAATTTTGTATTTGCTCAAGAAGAATACGCTTCTCCTTTCAGACGTTCTAAAATAAACGTTGAATACCCGAGTCAACCTGCAAAAGCATTAGCCGCAATGGCTGCAACTCCCTTCAAAGCTACCCTTGAAAACTGTATAGAATGTGCATTATTCTTAGGACGACAACCTGAAGATATGGAGCCCCTCGTGAAACAACTACCAACGGTAGCTTCTCGAATGGAAATATTAGTAGGGAAGAATGACAACCTATTAATCAATGATACTTACTCGTTGGACCTACATGCGCTGGAACAAGCTTTAAACTACCTTTTATCCATTAAGGAAAAAAAGCAAAAAATAGCTGTGATTGACCTTACTCTTTCATCAAAAGATGAACAAGAAAAAGTTGTTGCTTTTATGGATAACTTCCCCTTGGATGAAGTATATTTTCTGAAGGATGAAATAATTCCTGAAGCTTTAGACAATATAAAAAATGCCGCCATTTTATTCAAAGCAAAAAGAAGGAGTTTCATCAAAAAAGAAATTGAAAATTTTAAGGAAAAGAAGCACGACACTTGGTTAGAAATAGATCAATCAGCTATACTAGAAAACATTCAACTTTTCAGAAGCAAACTCAACAATAACACGCAATTATTGTGCATGGTGAAAGCATCTTCTTATGGATCTGGCGATGTAAAAATGGCACATCTTTTAGAAAGTGCCGGTGTTGATTATCTAGGTGTTGCCTATGCCGATGAAGGTGTTGATTTGCGTAAAGCAGGAATTCAAAGTCCGATTATGGTCATGAATACTTCCGAAAGCGCTTTTCAAGAAATTATTAAACACGACCTAGAACCTGCAATTTTTGACTTACCTCAACTGGAGGCATTTATAAGAAGTTTGATTCGATTCAAGAAAACGAATTTCCCCATTCATATTAAGGTAGAAACAGGAATGAATCGCCTAGGTTTCTCTGAAGAAGATTTAGAGGGATTGTTTGAACTTCTTCAGGCACAACCCGAGGTCACTGTAAAATCTGTATACTCTCACTTGGCTAGTTCAGATGACGCTGCAAGTTCATTTACACATAAACAAGCGAAACGATTTGCCCAATACAAGGATATTTTCGATCATAAATTAGGAGCAAACATCCACTATCATTTATTGAATTCATCGGGCATACTCAATTTCCCAGAATACCAATATTCCATGGTAAGATTAGGGATAGGAATGTATGGATATATTCCACATCAAAATGGATTAAAACCCAGCTTATCTTGGTATACTCGCATTTCTCAAATCAAAGAAATAGAGGCCGGAGAAACCGTAGGTTACAATCAAAGTTTTACAGCCAATAAAAAGATGCATATAGCAACACTTCCGATTGGTTATTCTGATGGCTTACGCAGAGTTTTAGGCCATGGGAAGGGTGAGTTTTTCTTAGCAGGAAAAAAAGTTCATACACTTGGAAACATTTGTATGGATATGTGTATGATAGATGTGACAGATATAACCTGTAAAAAGGGAGACCTCGTGGAAATCATCGGTGATAATAATGACATTTTCGACTTAGCAAAAGCCAGTGAAACCATTGTTTATGAATTGATGACAGGTATTTCAAAGCGCGTAGAAAGGGTCTACTTACAGCATTAAATAACATCTAACCATATAAATTAACACCTTGTTAATTGGCAAAGTATGAATTGTCTCTACTTTGTCCGCGCGCCCAGAAAGCCCTAAAACGGACTTTCAGCGAGAACAACCTCTCAGCATTCTTCACGTCTTACTTATACATACCCGGCATTGTTACTAATAAATCCGTAACTTTAACATAGAATGCTTTTACAAACTATGAAAACTTTCTTCTATATAAGCTCGTGCCTTTTAATGTTGATTCCTCAACTTGTTTTGGGGCAATGTAGTCCTGCCATTCAGAATTTTTCTTTAGGAAACGATACTGTTTTATGTAGTTCACCTTATTCGATTAATGCGGGAGGGAATTTCCAAACTTATGAATGGAACAATGGTACAACCAACGATTATCTTATCGCATACTCTACTGGCACCTATTCTGTAACCGTAATGGAAACCAATGGAAATTTAATTGTCAATGGTGATTTCGAATCTGGTGTTACTGGTTTTAATACAGACTACAACACAGCTTCAGGAGGTCCATGGGGCCCTTTGTCTAATGAAGGAGAATACATGATTTCAACTTCGCCATCTTTAACACACAACAACTTCCTTAACTGCGGTGATCATACAACGGGAACTGGAAATATGTTTATTGTGAACGGATCAAGTGTTCCGAATAGCAATGTATGGTGTCAAACCGTAAATAATATAACCCCGAATACAGATTATGCTTTTTCTTGTTGGGCGATGAACGTATTGAACAGCACCAATGTCAGTAACCTTCAATTTTTCATTAACGGTGTACAAATCGGGTCAGTATTTAATACCAACACCACTGGTTGTATTTGGCAACAATTTACAGACACGTGGAACTCTGGAAATGCTACGACCGCAACACTCTGTATAACCAATCAAAACACTTCTGTAGGTGGTAATGATTTTGCTTTGGACGATATCGTTTTTGGTCCGATTTGCTATGCCACAGATAGTATCAATATTACATTTGAAAATTATCAACAAACACTCACTGGAGTTGACCCGCTTTGTGCAGGAACAGCCACCGGAGAAATTCATGTAGATAATCCTGGAGCAACAGAGTATAGTTTTGATAATGGACTTACCTATCAAGCAGATTCATTCATGTTAAATTTACCAGCAGGAATGTATGATGTATGTTCACGTTCTGCTGCAGGGTGTGAATATTGTGGAAACATATTGATTTCAGACCCTCCACCGGTAGGCGTTACTGTATCGAATGACACTACAATTTGTGAAAACGGTACAGCTACAATTAATGCGGTTGGTTCCAACGGTACATCTTTTATTTATCATTGGGATTTCACAACTGATCAAGGCCCCCAACAGGTTGTAACTCCAGGTGTAGCTAGTAATTACAAAGTTGCGGCAGAAAATCAAAACGGATGTATTTCTGACACGCAAGAATACCAACTGAGTTATTATCCTCCTCTAGATGGTATTATTTCACCTGACACCCTAATTTGCCCGGATGACATTGCAACTCTTATGGCTGGTGCTAACGGTGGAATTGGTGGTCCATATGACTTTACTTGGTCTTCAGGAACCACTGATACTCAAAATAATTTTAGTTCTGAAAATGTGAGTCCGCCCGCCACAACTTCGTATGATGTAACTATCTCTGATGCTTGTGAAAGTACTCCGATCACATTTTCAACTACAGTAAATGTTTCACCACTTCCACAACCTGGGTTTACAGCCTTGGAAATAGAGCAATGTGAACCTGCAATTTTCGAACTTACTTCCACTTCTGACCCTACATTAACGCAAAACATTGAATGGTGGATAAGTAATAATGAATACCATCCTTCGGGAAATTCTATTACAACGGATACTTATATGGAGGGGGTATATGATGTAACCATGAGTATAACAACCCCCATTGGCTGTGTAATAGAACAAACCTTTACAGATACACTTGTTGTACACCCTCTTCCCTTTGCCGATTTTGACTATGGTCCAAAACCTATATACATGTTTTCGCCAACCGTAGATTTCACAAATCATTCTACAGATGCAGTTAGTTACGAATGGACGTTCTTTGGGGGGGATCCCGGAACGAGTCAAAATACAGAATTAACCGTAGATTATCCGGAAGGACAGGAAGGTGAATATCAAGTTCAATTGGTAGCTATTTCCAGTTTTGGATGTAGAGACACCTTGGTAAAACCTGTTAAAATAGAGCCTGAAATTCTTATTTATGCTCCCAATAGTTTTACACCAGACGATGATGAATTCAACCCAACATGGCGTGTATTCATGGAAGGAATAGATGTTTACTCTTTTGAATTAGTCATATACAACAGATGGGGAGAAGTTGTTTTTAAAAGTCAAGACATCAACGAAGCTTGGGATGGTACCTACAACGGGCAAACTGTTAAAGATGGCACCTATATGTGGAAATTAAATGTGCGAGAACTAAACACAGATAAACGTTTAGAATATCACGGAAGTATTAACGTATTGAGATAAAAAAAGGCCTCATTGTATTGAGGCCTTTTCAGTATTAATATATCGCTTTTATAGCAATTCATTGGCCAGGTTGGCTAAATCAGATCTTTCACCTTTTTCTAGTTTGATATGAGCAAAGAGCTTTTGACCCTTCACCTTATCAATCAAGTAAGCTAATCCATTAGAATGCTCATCCAAATAAGGTGTATCAATTTGACGTACATCTCCTGTAAAGATTATTTTGGTTCCTTCTCCAGCACGTGTAATAATCGTTTTCACCTCATGCGGTGTAAGGTTTTGAGCTTCATCAATAATGAAAATAATGTTACTCAAACTCCTTCCACGTATAAACGCCAATGGTGTAATTAGTATCTTGCCTTCCTCTTGCATTTCAACAATAGCCCTGTGCTTGCGCTCATTTTCACCAAATTGATTTTTAATGAACTTAAGGTTATCCCACAAGGGCTCCATGTACGGGGATATTTTATCATTGGCATCTCCGGGTAAGAAACCGATATCCTTGTTGGACAGCGGCACCAGTGGTCTGGCCAAGATAATTTGCTGATATTTCTTGTGTTGTTCCAGCGCTGAAGCAAGAGCCAATAGCGTTTTACCTGTACCAGCTACACCTTGAAGAACAACCAATTTAATTTCTGGATTCATCAAAGCATTGATGGCAAAAGCTTGTTCCGCATTCTTAGGTTTAATACCATACGTAAACCCCTTCTCTACTCTTTCTACCTCATTACTTATGGGATTATAATACGCCAATGCAGAAGACTTCCCATTGTTTAAAATATAGTATCCATTTGCATATTTCTGTGCCCCCAACAATCCATTCTCCTCTATTTTCCCTTTTTGAAATAGTTCTCGAATAATGTCAGACTCCACATGATTTATGGTTACTAAACTCGATTTATCCAACTGAACATCATCCACCTTTCCGGTCTCGTAATCTTCGGATGTAATCCCCAAAGCTTTGGACTTAATTCTCAGATTAATGTCTTTGGTAACTAACACTACCTCCTTTTGTTCGGATAATTTCAAACAAAGTGCAGCGTTAATGATTTTGTGGTCATTTTTCCCTTCCGCATAAATTTTTTCAGCGTCCAAACCGTCGGGATGATTTTCCAAGACTATTTTGAAATTTCCCTTTCCTCTTCCAAGGGGAATCCATTCCATTAAAGACCCTGATTTTCCCGATAATTTATCGATAAAGCGAATAACCTCTCTGGCACAAAAGTTTTTAGTATCATTCCCTACTTTGAATTTATCCAATTCTTCGAGAACAGTAATAGGTATGGCTACATCATTTTTTACAAAACTGGTGATTGCATTAAAATCATGAAGCAAAACAGAAGTGTCAAGAACGTAAATTTTTGATTTCTTTGCCATATGAGTAGTTTCCTCTCAATTTACAAAAGAATTCAACGTATTTTACTTCTTGACACTTCCATTAATCAACACGTTGCTAACAAAATGTTGATATCTCTCTTTTATAGTCTATTACGACTTCAAGCAATTATTCTTTTAAAAGACGCTTAACAAATTGATAATCTCCACCTTCCACTTGAAGAAAGTATACTCCTTTGTCTAAATCCGTTAAACTTAAAGTTAACTGACCTGAAGTAGCATTTTTTTCTACATCCATCATCAATTGACCTTGTGCGTTATAAATTTTAACCGTCACCGTTTCATCTGCAAACAATCCATCGATTTGAAGCTCATTATTGAATGGGTTAGGATAAACATTCACATTGTTAGCTGCTTTATCCTCAACACCAACATTCGTAAATACTTCACAAGCAGTTTCGTATGTACAATCGGGACCAAAAAGACGAACACCAAAGTTTCCATTGTAAGGAACCTGGAATAGTTGATTTCCGCTATTGTCGAACACTTGTCCGTTATCACAATCGAAAAACTCAAATGATGTTGCAGTTGTTGCTTGAATTTCAATCGACGCCCCATCTACAGCCAAGGTTGTTCCATAATCTTCATGTGTTATAATATAATTTACAACACTATCACATCCGGTTGTCGCACTCAACACTTCTGTATAAGTTCCAGGATCTTTTTCATAAACCCCATCAACAAGCACAGAGTCACCCTGACAAATTGTTGTGTCTATATCAAACCCAACTTGAGGAAGAACGGTCATGTTCGTATTCACAACACTATCACAACCATTTACAGCAGTTAAAGCATCTGTATAAACTCCTGCTATCGTTTGCCAATCCCCTTCCAAGAATAAAGAATCTCCAAAACAAACATCTACATCCACATCAGTAACATAACTTTGATTGATTACTACAGTATTATCTATAGTACCTCCACTGTAAGTATATGTAATTACATAGGTTCCAGGTAGAGAGCTTGTCATATCAATTTCTCCTGTTGTGGCGTTTACCGTAATATCACTTGAGTTAGCACTAAAAGTACCTGATGAAGTTCCTGTTTTTAATGGAGTTGTTGCTGTTGCACTCGTACAGTAATCTGCGGCATAAGTAACTGTAACAGGTACTTGCTCTGGAAAAACTAACGAAGAAGCTGCTCCTGGAGCATCACCAGAAGAACCACCATTGTTATTTACGGCATTCGCATTATAGTAAAAAGTAACATTTCCAGAATTCGCTGGTGGAGCCGTCCAAAACACCTCAAAAGAACCTGAAGAACTCGCCCCATCATGTTCTAGATATGCTCTTGCTGCTAATGATGACAATTGGGTATTTGCCGTTAAAAAGCTTCCAAAAGTTCCTGCATTTTGGTTAAACGGCATACGTGTTGCCACCATTTGAAATCCAAAGTGACTGTAACTCGGATTACTTACCTGAACTGATATTTTATACTGTGTTCCTCCGACATATTCGGTAACAATATTATTTGTAGCAGCTTCTCGAATTGTAATAGAAGTTGTGGTAGCACTGCTCACTGATCCATGACATGAACTACAAGACCCATTAGAAAGAGGTCCCCCCGTCTTATCATGTCCAGAATGCGCTGGTCCCGCCGAGTACTTAAAACCAGAGGTAGCTGGGTAAGCACTCATTAAACAAACGCCAAGTGTAGCCAGGACAAATCCAAAAGCTAATACATTGTAAATTTTTTTCATATTTCTAGTTATTAATTTGCACGTATACCTATAGACGCAAGATTTGTCAAAAGGTTAAAAAAAAGGGTAAAACAATTTGAATTACCCTTCATTTGGAAATTAATTTCCTCACGAAATAACAGTTTTTAATTTTTCTAGAATCATCAGTCAAAACACGCGATCTTCTATAGATCACCACGGTGAAGGAACCCGACCATCATTTTTCTGATCTATATGCAATTTAATAAATTTCTTTGCATCAAATACTATGTTTTTATTTCTCCTAAAACAACCATTTCTTCCAAGGTAGGATTAACACTACCTCCTAGTGGCTCCAATGTAATGGCAAATGCTTGTAGATCTAAACCTTCCTCCAAATCCAGATTGATTCTGTCACTCAACACTAATTGTTTATCCATTACACCTAAATCTAAAGGTTTACCATCCACGATAGCCCACAATTGATATTGTTTTTCTGAGGCAGGTTTTGGAAGTTTATCCGACTTTACAATGTACTCCTGAAGTGAAGGATTGTAAAACAATTTCACCCGTGCCTCAGGATATTTGGCTGTTCCGTTCAAACGGATTAGTGAGGTAGATTCATCCAACACGAAGTCTGTATAATTCCTTTCATACCTCAGAGAATCTCTCAATTCTAAAACTGCTTGTTTATATTTTTCTTGTTGAGCGATTAACTTTTCTTGTTCCGTTTTAAACGCTAGTTCTACATCCTTTTTTTGAGTCCCTTCTAGATAGTGGTTCACACCAAACCCAAAAATTAAAGCTATAGAAGCTGCCCATAAAATGGTAGCCAGAGACCTCGTTTTATCCTTGGTCTGGAAATTCACCTGCGCATTCAATTTCTCTTGAGGAAGCTGACGAATTGCCGCCATTACCTTTGCTTTAATCTCAGCCGGCGGACGTGTTGAAAGTGTACGAACATAGGCAGCTAACGCCTCTTCCATACTTTCTTTTTCACGCTTGATTTCTGGATATAAAGCACACATTCTTTCCACCTCTAACTTATCCTCAACACCTAAAGCGCCGAAAACATAGTTTTCTAACTTTCCCGATAATATGTATTCTTTACTTTTCAATTTCTTCTTAAGGTTTACTTGTAAAATACATACGTAGCCAACTGAGCTTTAGATTTTTAAGAACTAAATTTTTATTAAAAAAACACAAGTAAATCCAGTACAATTTCAAAGACAAAAAAAAGAGGTGCAAGCCTATGCTCACACCCCTTTTTAGGTTAGTTGTAAAAATCTTATCTAGCGAACTGACCTAAGATCACGTAGGTTGTTGGATCTGTTGTCGTAATTGCTTGTAATGGATCGTGTACTACGAAGAACCCTTCGTATGTCGTTGTTAAATCTGCAATAGATAAAGTACTTTGTTGCGACGCTGCAACCATTCCTCCGTTACCCGTAGCCATTAAAGTACATACATTTGCATTTGGCGTTTCGTTGTATGGAGTTCCATTTGGTGTCATTGTTGGATCAGCAAAATCATGTGAGTGGATCATGTACATCTCACCGTCAATCGTATTGTCTAACATTACAGTAACTCTTGTAGCACCACTTCCTAATTCTTGTAATTTAATTGTTGCTCCTAAGTTACTTGCGTGTGTTCCTCCGTAAGCAAAACTTGCATCCACTTGCCCTGTATTAAAATCGTAATTAAACATTTCAGAAGTCAAAGTGTAAGCTGCTTGTGCTCTAGCAAAGGTTCCTAATACTAAGTACGTCGTTAAATCTGTTGTACTGATGTTTTGTAAAGGATCGTGTACTACAAAGAATCCTTCGTAAGAAGTTGTAATTGCATCGAAAGACATATCTACTGTTTGCGAAACTGATACTGAAGATCCGTTACCTGTTACCATTTGGGTAAATACCGCTGCATTCGGTGTTTCATTGTAAGGTGTTCCGTTTGGCGTAGTTGAAGGATCTGCTGCATCATGAGCATGAATCATGTACATTTCTCCATCCACAGTATTCTCTAAAGTAACGGTGATTTTTGCAGTGTTATCTCCGGTTTCTTCAACCATCATAGACGCAGTTAAGTTGTCCATGTGCGTTCCTGCATATGCAGTTCCTGAAACTAATTGACCATTGTTAAAGTTGTAGTCATACGTTTCACTTTTCATTTCCGTTGGGGTGTCTGGGGTATCATCAGGAGTATCGTCCATATCGTCTTTTTTACAAGAGGTGGCTCCCAACATTAATCCTATTGCCAAGGTTGGCAAAACATAGTGCTTAAATAATTTCATCATTTCAAATTTTAGTGTTCGGTGATATCTACGCACCTGTTTAAGTTCTGGATTTTTTAACCTAATATTTTTTTCATAATATTCCATCAACCCCTTATAAACGTTGATAAAAGAGTTCAAAAATTATCTAAAACGACCTGCCAATTATCAAGAATGACATCCCCTAAAAAAACATTGATTCAACAAAAAAGGGAGAGATCTTATGACCCCTCCCTTCTTTGGTGTTTAGTATATGATATCTTACAAATCGAACTTGATACCTTGTGCCAATGGCAACTCTTTGGTATAGTTAATTGTATTTGTTTGTCTTCTCATGTAAACTTTCCAAGCATCAGATCCAGACTCACGTCCACCACCTGTTTCTTTTTCACCTCCAAAGGCTCCACCGATTTCAGCTCCTGATGTTCCAATATTTACATTGGCAATACCACAGTCAGACCCTCCGTATGATAAGAAACGTTCTGCTTCTCTTAAATCAGTTGTCATGATAGCAGAAGACAATCCTTGTTTCACGCCATTCTGAATATCGATTGCATTTTCAACCTCTCCTTCGTACTTCAATAAGTATAAGATAGGTGCAAAAGTTTCGTGCTGTACAATCTCGTAGTGATTTTCAGCTTCAGCAATTGCTGGTGCAACGTAACATCCAGATTCGTATCCTTCTCCTGTTAATGTACCTCCTTCAACAATCAACTTACCACCTTCTGCTACAACTTTTTCTCTCGCCGCGTTAAACATATCCACCGCGTCTTTATCGATTAATGGTCCAACGTGGTTGTTCTCATCTAATGGATTACCAATACGTAATTGCTTGTATGCATTTACAATTACATCTTTCACCTTATCGTAGATATCCGCATGGATAATCAGTCTTCTTGTAGAAGTACAACGTTGTCCACATGTACCTACCGCTCCAAATACAGCTCCTGGAACTACCACGTTCAAGTCTGCATTTGGTGTAATAATCATGGCGTTGTTACCTCCTAATTCTAATAATGATTTTCCAAGACGTCTTCCAACTGCCTCAGAAACAGATTTACCCATACGTGTAGATCCTGTAGCACTTACTAAAGGAATACGCGTATCGTCTGCCATTAATTTTCCTAAATCAGCCCCTCCTATTAATAAAGAAGAAACTCCCTCTGGAACGTCATTATCTGTAAATACTTCTTCTGTAATTTTTTGACAAGCAATAGAAGTCAACGGAGTTTTCTCAGATGGCTTCCAAACACATGCATCACCACAAACCCATGCCAAGGCTGTATTCCAACTCCATACGGCTACTGGGAAGTTAAACGCAGAAATAATTCCTACAACTCCTAGTGGATGGTATTGTTCGTACATTCTATGACCTGGTCTTTCAGAGTGCATTGTTAAACCGTGTAATTGACGCGATAAACCTACGGCGAAATCACAGATATCTATCATTTCCTGTACTTCTCCCAATCCCTCTTGGTAAGATTTCCCCATTTCGTAAGAAACCAATTTACCCAAAGGCTCTTTGTAATCACGTAATTTATTACTCAACTGTCTCACTACTTCACCTCTCTGTGGTGCAGGAACTTTTCTCCATTCCTTAAATGCAGCTTGAGCTTTTTCAACAACTTTATCGTAATCTTCTGCAGTAGCCATTGTAACATCACCTAAGTGCTTACCATCTACTGGAGAATATGATTTTAAAACTTCACCTTTTGTCTGTAACCAAACGCTTCCTGTTGAAGCGCCTAAATTTGTTTTTTCTAGTCCTAATTCATCAAGTACTTCTTGTATATCAAATCCTGTTATTACTTCTGACATGTATGTATTTTTAAATTTTAAACAAATATAATTAAAAGTGTTGATTTTCATCAACAGCAATAGGCTTTCTTGTAGATTCGTTGTGCGACAACAAAAATGCGTGCCTTTAAGGTAGGAAATTGAGAAGATCTCAGACTTGTTTCTTCGTAAAATCTGTGTGAATTGGATTTGATATTGGCTCCCTTTTAAGCACACCTCGGTTCTATATTAAATAGATTACTTTCTAGCAGTGCTTAAAATCGGGTGCTTTGCTCTACTCCTCGGTCCAAAATATTTTCAAAGAAAAAGCCCGTCTCAGCTTCTATTGTCGCTGTGCGGGCTTTCTTTTCAATATCTTTTGTTCCTGTGGGGTACGCTGTCGCCCCCTGGGAGAATTTACTTCTTAAAATGGAAATTTAACCTTTCACGTTACCTATTACGTACAACTGCGAGAGATCCGGAGTAGGTTTACCACCTTCATCTTCTAGCGTAATGGCAAAAGTTTGCAGTTCATTCACCCCTATTTTACGCGTTGGAGTTACCGCGAATTCTTTGTCTAACACACCCAAATCTACTGGAACTCCATCTGCCAAAGCCCACAATTGGTACTGTTTACCTTCAG
>NZ_JAWWCF010000004.1:0-40185 GCF_033720595.1 Lishizhenia sp.
AATCTTATGAAGTAATCTATACCTTGCTATTCCATCGATTCTATATTAGTCGGTAGCTTTGAATTATCTCCAATCTACTTATAGTTGTTTAGTTTTTGGAAATCGTTTTTGGTCTCTAGGAGAAAAGATGAACGATTAGAATAAGGGAGAGGCAGAGGTAGATGAAGTAGTTGAAAAATTCCAAGTGAGTATATTAACCTATGCTAAGGCTTTCACCGGTATAAGACAAACAAACTGTCAAAATATAAGGCACAAAAAAAGCCCGGTTAATTGCTTAACCGGGCTTTTCAAAAATTAAATATTATGAAACTTTTACGTTAACTGCATTCAATCCTTTTTTTCCTTCTGTTAATTCGAATTCAACTTCGTCACCTTCTCTAATCTCATCGATTAATCCTGATACGTGTACGAAATACTCTTGTTTCGAATCGTTTTCAACGATAAAACCAAATCCTTTAGTTTCGTTGAAAAATTTTACTGTTCCTTTTTGCATTATAAATTGTATTAAAGGACAAAGGTAGTGTAAATTTAATGCCTAATACTATTTTAAAGTTTTATTTTAGAATTAATTCCTTGTAAATCAAAAGTTTTCTTCTTAAAAGCTTACTATCACTAGGTTTAGCTCTGAAATTAATTTTGTGATTTAAAAGTCCTCCAAGTGCATATAGCTCTAAAACCGATGTAATTTGTAGCTTTTTTAGAAGAATTTACGATTTCACCTTGTGGTTTTCTCCAATTATTCCCCACAATTGTATTAGGTTTTGAAGTCCATTCAGAAAGTTTATCCGCAAAATCTACTCCTTTTGGATTTGGATGTAAGGGTATTGCTCTTAAAGAATCGAAGTAACAAGGGATCTTAGGGAGACTATCTGTATAAACATTGTAAGACGAACTTATGTCTAAGTACTGTTCAGGTGTTGGTAAACTATAAACAGGGTATTGCATATAGCGTTTGTGAGGGGCTGTATTTTGGTACTCTCCGGCAAAGTACTTTTCTATAGTGAAAATACTTTCAGGTGTGGTGTCGTTATTAAACTCTATTACTTTTCTTTTGACTAAGAAATACTGCATTACACGATCGCTTCTCCACTTTAAATAATCTTCGGCCTGTTGTTGAGAAATCCCTATAACCGGGTAATCCCTGTAAGCAGGGTGGTTTGCGTAATGTTTTCTGAGCTGAAGTAAACAAATGAATTCTTCTCCCCAAACATCACTGTTGGGTATTGCAGCTTTGTATTTTTCACTTTCTTTACCGTACACACGCTCCAACCAAGTAGTGTATTCTAACCAATCGAAATTCGTAGTGACGGTTTCATCACAGTAGAAGTTATCACTCACTTCAAATGTACCGGGAGGAGTAATCGTTGTTTTTTTAGGCCATAAAAAAGCACTACTTCCAAAGAGTAATGCTGTTATACTTAGTAATAGTGTAATCTTTGTTCTCATATCACAAGTATAAGTAAAATGAGATTGAAAGTTACATGTCTTTTATTTCGTTTAGCCATTCTAGCATTAGGGTTAAACTTTCCGTTGAATACCCTCCTTCTAAATCCCAGTATTCATCTAAAGTACATGTAGTACATTTTTGCATGAGGTGATTGTGATCCGCAAGAACTTTTATTTGAGTTTGCGCCTGTTGTTTTTCTTTCAAGTCTTTCTCTAAACTCAATTTGTTCAATTCAGCGGGTACTTGAATATCTTTCTCTCCAAAAATATAAAACGCTGGTTTATTTAAATTTTGAGTGATGTCAGAAACATTCATTCGAGCGAAATGTGAGATCCATGGAGAAGTGAATTGAGCCATTGCTGCATCTAACATGATTTGTGCTTGTTCACCCGTAACCCCATTATCTTTAATTTGTTGAGCAATTAAACTTTGAAGTTGCGCATCAATACTGTCTTTGTTTTCTGGAGATCTCTTATACACAAGTTCTATTTGTTGCGCATATAGGGAGTCATAGGCTTTTAATGCTGCTTCATTCATTCCTTGGGATTGAGCTGTTAAGTGCGCTTGAGCTTTGAGCAGTTCTTTAGGAGCTGCAGTAACTCCTGCTAAAGAAATGAAAGCTTTTACCTGAGGGTGGGGTTGTGCTACCATTGGAGCAATGATTCCACCTTCACTGTGTCCTATAAGTATAATTTGATTTTTATTGAGCGAAGGAAGTGTTGCGATGTGATCAACAACCGCACTAACATCTTTTGCGAAATCTGTGGTAGTAGAAGTGCTGAAGTTTCCTGTAGATTTACCTGTTCCTCTTTCATCGAAACGTACTACTGCCCAACCATTTTTTGTAAAGTAGTTGGCTAATTCTAGAAACAGATCATGACCAAATACCGTAGAGTTTCTGTCTTGTGGACCAGAACCTGAAATTAGCACAACCACGGGGAAATTATCTCCAGAAAGAGGGGTGTCAACTTCACCTGAAATTAAGTGTGACTGTAAATCTATGTTAAAGGATGTCGCTTTAAAATTGTGTGTTTGCACTTCAGCAATAACCTGATTGTTGATTCTATAAAAAGTTATCGGAATGTTCATTCCACCTTGACTGAAGATTCCTTGTAGCGTGTCTTCATGAAGCTTTGTTAAAGGTAGTTCTAATCCCATAGCCCCCGATTGAACTACAAGTTGTTGGTTTTCCTTTAAAGAAGCATCAACAGGTATATCCTTAGCTCCTTGTTTGGGAGAATCCATGGTAACCTGGTAACTGTTATCAGTATTAACTATGTGCAATATAATGGGAAGTCTCTGCCCCATAACGTTTAATTCTCCTTCCCAATCTCCTTTGAAATTTTGAGCGAAAGTGGACAAGGAGAGAAAGAGAATTGCTAGTGATAAAAGTGTTCTCATAGAAGTAGTTTTTGTACAATTTACAACTTAGAATAAAAGTGAGTTGTGGAATTGGTATTAAAGGTAGAACTGGTTTATAGGGCATAAAAAAAGCCCTCTCAATGGAGGGCTTTCTTATGGGGTCATTTTATTTTAAAAATGAATATTTTTCGCTGTAGAACAACATTTGTTCAATGAAGTCCTGGTTGTATTCCACTTTAATATTGATGATATTTCCATCTGCATCTTTTACGGGAGAAAGTACAGGGTTAACAAAACCTTGGTACGGAGGAAGGTCTAGGACTTTCACTCTTTCCAATACTTCTTTGTGAATTTCTTGGTTCACTTTAACTCCATATGTTTCTACCAAATTCTTTCCAGCTTCGTAGTCACCTTCAGATTTGATACGTTGGATTTCCTTTAATAACTCTCCAAATAATTCTCTTAGCTTGTCGTAATCATTAATGTTAAAGTAAGTTTTTCCATCTTTAACCACACGCTCAATTACATTGTCTGCAGCTCCTTTTTCCATTGCCCATGAAGCCACTAATTGACGGTTTTGCATGTGCTCTTCCTCGATGTCATCTCCTAATTCCAAACGCATCAATTGTGTCATTAATCCGTTTCTAATGTAGTTATCGTATTCTGCAACACCTACGTCTAAAGATTCGATTAAACCAAGCTCCATTAATTTAGGATCCATAATGTAGTACAAACCAACTAAGTCAGCTCTAGCTTCTTCTAATGTTGAAGCATAGTTCTTTAAGGTTTCAGCGGGTTGACCAACACCTTTGTTGATTTGTCCAGAAGCATGACCTACCACTTCGTGTAGGGCCGTGTGCATTTTACCGGCAAGTTTAGAATGAGCTTTCGCCAATTCTACCTCTTTCTCGTCGTGTGCGAATTCTTCTAATAAACCACTTCCTTTGGACTCGTTGTAAGCCGCAATAAGATTTCCTAAACTCACAGATTTAGAACCGTGTTGTTCTCTAATCCAGTTGTTGTTCGGCAAGTTTACTCCAATAGGTGTTGACGGAGAAGCATCTCCAGCCTCACTTGCAACCTGAACTACTTTATAAGAAACTCCTTTAACACTTTTCTTTTTGTGATCCTCCATGATAGGAGAGTTATCTTCGAACCATTGTACGTTATTGGCTACAACCTTCATACGCTCAGAAGCGTCAAAATCTGTAATCTGCACGATAGATTCAAAGCTTGCTCTTTTACCTAAAGCATCTCCATATACTTCAATAAATCCATTGATGTAATCTATATCTCCAGCTGTAGACTTCGCCCAAAGAATGTTGTATTCATCCCACGTTTCTAAGTCTCCAGACTGGTAGTATTCAATTAATTTTTCAAGTGCTGCTTTTTGATCTTCGTTTTCTGCTACCGTTACAGCTTGCTCTAACCAGTAAATGATTTGTTGAATTGCTTCGGCATACATTCCTTCAGCAGAATATACCTTTTCTACTAACTCACCATTTTCAAGAACCAGTTTTGAATTCAATCCTAATTCTACAGGCGTAGAATCTTGTTCAGCTGATTTCTTTGCGTAGAATTCTTCCACCATTGCTTGTGTTACTCCTTCACCATAAAAGTTATTGGCAGAGGCTACAATCATGTCAACGTTAGAATTTTTGTTCTTACGTTTCATTCCTACCTTGTCACTAAACATCAATTCCAACGCTTCCGGACTCATTTCTGAGCCAACAGACTGCATTACATCCGTGAAATATGCTTGCTCAAATGCTGGCATCATCTTTTGCATTCCGTAGTGGTGGTGTACACCATTAGCGAAGTAAAAGCGCTTAGCATATAATTCTAGATTTAACCAATCGGCATGTTCTCTATCACCTTTGTAATTGGCTAAAATATTATCTAACGCTGCTCTAATTTCAAGGTTGTGTTCGTTGTTTTGATCGTAGATGATATCTCTACCAGACAAACCAGCTTGTGCCAGGAAGTAAACCAATTTCTTTTGGTTTACACTTAAATTATCGAAATCATTGATTTTATAGCGCAATACTTGAATGTCTGCGAATCTATCTACTACCATTTCCAAATCATCCGGATTCGGGTTAATGGCCAAATCAATGGTGTCTTTTACATTTACTTCCTGTGGTGTTTCGGTTGCGTTTTGTTGATTACAAGCACTTGTACCCAAGGCTGCCAACATAATTCCTACACCAAAAATGTGTTTTCTATTCATGTCAATATAATTAGCGGTCTAAATATAGACATTGCATTTTAGATAAACAGAACCACAGGTGTAGAATAATCACCGGTTAATTATTCGCCGGCTTTTTTCATTTTTTCTAGTTCAAACATTTCATCTCTCAAGCGTGCAGCCTCTATAAAGTCAAGATCCTTAGCAGCTTTTTCCATACGCTTACGGGTAGCAGTAATTGTTTTCTCAAGTTGTTCTTGCGACATCATTTGAATTACAGGATCGGCAACAATCGTACTTTTACCTTCTTGTTTGTAGGTATAGGTTTCTTCTTCCTCTCTAATGTTTGTTTGTTTAAGAATCTCTTCGTGCGATTTTCTAATTTGGGTAGGAGTGATGCCATGCTCCTCATTGTATTGTTCCTGAATAAGCCTTCTTCTTGCTGTTTCGTCTATGGTCTTTTGCATGGAGTCTGTAATCTTATCTCCGTACATGATTACCATTCCGTTGACGTTTCTGGCTGCTCTACCAACCGTCTGTACTAAAGATCTCTCATCGCGCAAGAAACCTTCCTTGTCTGCATCAATAATTGCCACCAAACTCACCTCAGGTAAATCTAATCCTTCACGCAATAAGTTTACTCCAATCAATACATCATATTCTCCCAAACGCAGTAGACGCAGAATTTCTACACGTTTAAGTGTATCAACATCACTGTGTATGTATTCACAGCTTATTCCTAATTTTTGCAAATATTTTTGAAGTTCCTCGGCCATACGCTTAGTCAGCGTAGTAACTAAAGTTCTTTCATCTCTTTCGATGCGTATGTTGATTTCCTCCATGAGGTCATCTATTTGATTCAGACTAGGTCTTACCTCTATAATAGGGTCTAATAATCCTGTAGGACGAATAACCTGTTCTACCACAATTCCGTTGGATTGTTCCAATTCAAAATCTGCCGGTGTGGCGGATACGTAAATTGTTTGACTTTGCATGCTCAGAAATTCCTCGAATTTTAAAGGACGGTTATCCATAGCTGCTTGTAAACGGAATCCATAATCAACCAAGTTTACTTTTCGAGATCTGTCACCTCCATACATCGCTCTAATTTGAGGAACGGTAACGTGACTCTCATCGATGAGCATCATCATGTCGTCCGGGAAGTAATCTAACAAACAGAAGGGCCTTGATCCAGGTTCACGCTTATCAAAGTAACGCGAATAGTTTTCAATACCAGAACAGTAACCTAATTCGCGTATCATTTCTAAATCAAAATTCACACGTTCATCGAGGCGGTTTGCTTCTGTGATTTTTCCTTCTCGTTTAAAAGCTTCCACCTGTTTTACCATATCCTCTTGGATTTCGTGTATGGCTCCTCTTGTTGTGTCTGGAGAACTTACAAAGATATTTGCTGGGTAAATATTGATTTCTTCAAACTCTTCTAGCGTTGTATTACTCAAGGGGTCAATAGAAGTGATTTTTTCAATTTCATCTCCCCAAAACTCTATACGCAAAGCATAGTCGGCATACGCCAAGTAGATATCTACCACATCTCCTTTTACTCTAAAATTTCCACGGTCAAACTCTTCGGTTGTTCTAGAGTATAGGTTTTCTACCAATTTAAATAAGAACTTATTTCTACTAATAACGTCCCCCACCTTTACATACATGATGCTTTTTGAGAATTCCTCTGGATTTCCCATACCATAAATACAAGAAATGGAAGAAACTACTATGACATCCTTTCTCCCTGATAGGAGGGCGGAAGTTGCAGAGAGTCGAAGCTTTTCAATTTCGTCATTGATGGCTAAATCTTTCTCAATGAAAGTATCTGTAACCGGCAAATACGCTTCAGGTTGGTAGTAGTCATAATACGAAACAAAATATTCTACGGCGTTATTCGGAAAAAACTGTTTGAACTCTCCATAAAGTTGTGCTGCCAAGGTTTTGTTGTGAGAAAGTATGAGCGTTGGTTTATTGGTTTCAGCAATAACATTGGCCATGGTAAATGTTTTACCAGAACCTGTTACCCCCAAAAGGGTTTGATGCATTTCACCATTGTTAATTCCTTTAACTAAACTTTCTATCGCCTGCGGCTGATCGCCTGTGGGTTGGTATTCTGAAACGAGTTTGAAATTCATGTAGATTTTGCTTCTAATTTTAGGCCTATCGGCTGTACAAATTTAAGTAGAATAAATGAGGAATTAAGGGAGTGTTTAAGGCTCTGTCAGCCAAAGGATATTCTTTGAGAAAAGCGTACTTTAAGCTAAAGCCGATATAAGGTTCAAAGAATTAGAAATCTTAAGTTTTCTTAAGGAATGTAAAAGAATTTCCTTTTAACACTACTTAACATGAAAATCTTCTATTTTTGTCAACGATGAAAAATAAAATATTGTCAAGAACCACTGTATTAATGTTGTCGTTGGTCTTGCTTTCTTGTTCTGATTATGGACAGATTGTGAAGGGAGATAATTACGAGGCAAAATTACTAAAGGCAGAAACTTTATACGAAAAAGAATCTTATCCACGTGCGCTTACTTTGTACGAGCAAGTTTATCAACGTTATCCAAGAACAGAGGATGGACAGTTGGCTTACTACAAAATGGGGATGACCTATTACAAAATGCGTGACTTCATCATGGCGGGGTATTACTTAAACAACTTCGTGACGCGTTTTCCTTACAGTGCAAGGGCAGAGGAGTGCCTGTTTTTAAGTGCAATGTGCTCTGTTAAATTATCTCCTGATGCATCGTTGGATCAAGAGGATACGGAGATTGCAATCAATGATTTACAAACTTTTATCGATAGATATCCAGAAAGTAATTTAGTAGACTCATGTAATACGTTAATGGATGGTTTGCGTTTTAAGTTAGAAAAGAAGGATTATGAGGCAGTTATTCTTTACCACAATATGGAGAATTACAAAGCCGCAAAAACTTCTGCAACTATTTTCATGGAGAACTTTCCTCAAAGTACGTTTAATGAAGAGGTAGCTTACCTCAGAATTTATAACGCTTTTACCCTTGCAACGAAAAGTATTTTCACCAAGAAAAAAGCTAGGTTTCAGGAAGTAATTAAGTTTTGTGATTTGTTTGAAGCTAAGTATGAGGGTTCTAGCTATGCGAAAAAAGTAAATAAGATGAAAGAAAACTCGAAGGAAGAACTTCTGAAAGTTTCTGAAACTTATCAGTTTAGAGAGCTATTGGCAACCTATCAATTGTCCGAAACCAACTCGAAAGCTAAAAAAATCATATATCTTAAAGAAACTATAGAAAAACATCGTAACTTTGTAGCCGAATTTCCTGATTCTGAATTTTTGAAACGTGCAAACGATATCAAAGATAAAGCGGAGAAGGATTTGCAAAAATTACAGTAAAGTAAAAACTATTATGAGCTTTAAAAATAGTACTGCAGAACGTACAACGATAACAAGAAATACAAGTGAATTAGAGGAAGCTACAGGAAACTTGTACGAAACAATTATCATGTTAGCAAGACGTTCTAACCAAATTAATGTAGAATTAAAAGAGGAGTTAACACGTAAGTTACAGGAGTTTGCTTCTTCTACTGATAATTTAGAAGAGATCTTTGAAAACAGAGAGCAAATCGAAATTTCTAAGTTCTACGAAAAGTTACCGAAGCCGGTAGCTATGGCTATGAAAGAATTGGCCGAAGGCAAGATATACCAACGTAAATTAGAAGAGTAAAACTACCATGTTACAAGGAAAAAAAATAGTCCTTGGTATAACAGGTGGTATTGCAGCATATAAAATTGCGTCTTTAATAAGGTTATTAATAAAAAACGGGGCAGAAGTCAAATGTATAATGACTTCTGCCTCTGTTGATTTTATAACTCCGTTAACCGTTGCTACACTATCAAAAAATCCTGTTTCCATAGATTTTTGGAACAAGGAGAATGGCGAATGGACCAACCACGTTGATTTAGGAATGTGGGGGGATCTCATGCTTATTGCACCACTTACAGCAAATACACTTTTTAAAATAGCAAATGGTTGTTGCGACAACCTGTTAACTGCCACTTATCTTTCAGCAAAATGTCCTGTAATGGTAGCTCCTGCAATGGATTTGGACATGTATGCTCATCCGAGTTCAACACGAAATTTAGCTCAAATTCAAAAAGACGGAGTACAGGTGATTCCTGCACAGTCTGGAGAATTGGCCAGTGGTTTGGTGGGACAAGGTAGAATGACAGAACCCGAAGATATTTTTAAAGAGGTAAAACGCTTTTTTACGGATGCCGAAAAATTGGCAGGTAAGCGTTTTGTGGTTACAGCTGGACCAACCTACGAGGCGATAGATCCTGTAAGGTTTATCGGAAACCATTCTTCAGGAAAAATGGGAGTAGCTATAGCAAAAGCTTTGTTGAGTTTAGGAGCTCATGTAGATTTGATTCTAGGACCTTCCAAACAAGAAATCCATCACGAGAGGTTGAACCGTGTTGATGTGAAGTCGGCAGAAGAAATGTTGGCGGCAGTGCAAGCGGTGTATGAAAAAGTAGATGGGGGAGTGTTTGCTGCTGCGGTAGCGGACTACCGTCCAAAAACACAAGCCAAGCAAAAAATAAAAAAGAAGGCAGATAATTTAACCATAGAATTGGTGAAGAATCCAGATGTGTTAGCTTGGGCAGGAGCCAATAAAAAACAACAGTTTTTAGTTGGATTTGCTCTGGAAACCAATAATGCACTGGAGCATGGAAAAGGAAAATTAGAGCGTAAAAATTTAGACGCAATAATTATCAATACCTTGGAAGATAAAGGTGCTGGTTTTGGAGGGGACACGAATAAAATAACCTTGTTAGAAAAAGACAATAATTTTCATAATTTTGAGTTGAAGAGTAAAGACGATGTTGCCTATGACATTGTGAATTTTATTGCAAATAAATTATGACCAAATATTTAAGCATACTCGCCTTCGTAATCTTTTCTATTACGGCGAAAGCACAAGAATTAGATTGTCAAGTTTCTATTGGTGTAAAACCTGGATTAGATGTAACCTCTGTTGAACAAGAAATTTTCAAAGAGCTAAAGCTGACCATATATGAATTCATGAATACTACGGTTTGGACCACGGATGAATTCGAGGTAGAGGAGAGAATAAGTTGTCAGTTACAAATTACGATTAACGCAATTCCATCACCAGGTAATTACGCGGCAAGTTTGCAAATACAATCAACACGTCCAGTATTGAACAGTACATACAATACCACGTTATTTTCATTTTTGGACAACGATTTTAATTTTAAGTACTCGAGAAATGCAATTATTTCCTATTCTCCTAATGAGTATAAGAATGAGCTGACTTCAATTTTGGCGTATTATGCCAATATCATTTTAGGCTATGATTACGACTCTTTTTCTTTAAAGGGCGGTCAAAAATATTTTGAGCAAGCACAAACTATAGTAATTCAGGCGGCCTCATACCGTGGTGCAGGTTGGGTTTCGGAAGATAGGGATAGAAGTAATAGATATTTCCTTATCGATTACATCTTGCAACCCAAGTTTGAACCTTTGCGCGAAATGTATTACGATTATCACAGAAAAGGTTTAGATAAGATGTATACCAACGCTACCAAAGCGCGTGAAACGTGTTTAAATGCGTTGAAGAAAATGGAAGCGGTACACCGAATTAGACCAGGATCGTTAAACGTTGTGATTTTTGCGAAGATGAAATTGTCTGAAGTAAAAGGAATGTTTACCGATGCTGAAAACGCCGAGAAAACTGAAGTGGTGAACTTGTTGAAACGAGTGGACCCTGCGAATTCAAACAAATATCAAGAAATTCTTTCTGAATAATGCTTAAAAAACTTACGGTTCAAAACTTTGCACTTATAGAAAATGCGCAATTAGATTTTGAGCAAGGGTTTACAGTGATCACTGGAGAAACAGGGTCAGGTAAATCTATATTATTAGGAGCGCTTTCTCTTATTCTGGGAGAAAGAGCAAATTATGCAGTAATTAGAAATCAAGAAAAAAAGACCATAGTAGAGGCTGTTTTTGATATTAAAAATTACGGTTTACCTGCTTTTTTTGAAACACAAGATTTAGACTTTTTTGAAGAAACAATCATCCGCAGAGAAATTAGCGCGAACGGTAAGTCACGCGCATTTGTGAATGATAGTCCTGTACAGTTGAGTGTTTTAAAACAACTCTCTGAGCAGTTAATTTACATCAATAGTCAACACCATACCTTAGCACTTCGCGAGTCTGCTTTTCAGTTAGACTTGTTGGATACTTTGGCTGGTACCTTGACAAAACGTGAAACATACAGAGCAAAGTTTAAAGCTTGGAAACAAGGGCAAAAAGAATTGTCTGAAAAGAAAGAGGCTTTAGCGCAACATCTTCAAAATGCAGATTTCGTTCGTTTTCAGTTAGAGGAACTGGAAGCACTAGATTTGGATAATGTAGATTTTGAAGCTTTTCAAACTGAACTCAATAGAGCAGAAAATGCGGGTGACTTAGGAGCTAGTTTTTCGGGAATAGATGAGCAACTTTCTGGAGAAGGTGGTGTGCTTGAGCATCTAAGAGCCTTACACCGAAGAATAAGCGGTATGAACTTAAACGATGAAGCCTTAGATGCTTTGTTGGAGCGCATTAAAACAACGGAAATAGAGTTAGATGATATTGCCCAAGAAGCAGGAAGTGAATTGTCTAAAGTTGAAGTAGATCCGCAATTGATTGACGAGTTAACCGAAAAGGTAAACGCTTACAATAGTCAATTGAAAAAACACAATGTTTTAGACCAATCTGCCTTAATAGAAGTAAAAAATGAATTGCAGAGTAAAGACACCGATGTTTTAGATTTACAAGAAGAGATAGATGCTTTGATTTTAGATTTAAATGCACAAGAAGAGCAATTGATGAAAGAAGCGCAGGAATTGAGTTCTTCTCGAACTAAAAAATCTAAAGGAATTGCAAAAGAAATAGTGAGTTTGTTACAAGAAGTAAAGTTAGCGGATTCACAACTAGTTTTTGATATCACTTCAGGGAACTTAACAGAAAGTGGGCAAGATAAATTGACCATCAAATTTACTCCCAATAAAGGTATGGATGTTCAGCCTATAGAGAAGGCTGCATCAGGTGGAGAATTAAGTAGATTATTCTTATGTATTCAATCTTTACTTTCTAAAAAGAAGAGTTTACCTACTTTGATATTTGATGAAATAGATACCGGAGTTTCTGGGGAGGTAGCTGATAGAATTGGTAAATTATTAAAAGCTATGGGAGAGAGCATGCAATTATTTGCGATTACTCACTTACCGCAAGTAGCCTCTAAAGGTGAGCATCACATAAAAGTGGCTAAAGAGAATAGAAAGAATGAGACTTTTACGACGCTAGATGTGTTAAACAAAGAGGAGAGAGTTGTGGAAGTTGCTAAGTTAATGAGTGGTTCAGAAGTGAATGATGCAGCGTTGGCAAACGCAGAAAAGTTAATGCAATAATCATGGATAGAAAATTAATAAGTATAGGTTTAGGGATCTTAACCTTGGCCATTTTGTTAGGTGCCTTTGCAGCACATGGATTAGAAAGCTTGGACGTTGCGGCAGATAAAATTAGATCTTTTGAAACGGGTGTACGCTATTTATTTTATACAAGCTTTGGTTTGATGCTATTAAGCGTACTTATGCAACGTTTTGACTTTGAGATAAAAACGCAGTATCGACAAATTTTGTGGGGTACTGTTTTGTTTTCACTCTCTATCTTTTTACTGGTGCTGATACCAGCATTAGGAGGGGATAAACCTAAGTTTTTAGGTCCCGTTACTCCACTTGGTGGAGTGTTAATGATACTTGGTTGGGGCGGTATTTTTGTCAAATATGTCCGCACCAAGTAATTAAATGTTAAAAAAAACAGAGATTGTTAAATAATGTATGGTTTATCCACAATTTGACCTTACAAAATGTGAAAAATGTTGTCTACGATAACAGACGGCCAAACGATATTAATGTATCTTTGCATTTATAAACACAAAGCGAAAGCTTCAAAAACAGTTTTATGAACGAATTCGGTAAGAGAGGTAAAAATGCCAATTTGAAAGATTCTATCGGTTTAGAGAACCTAGGAAATGTATTCTGGAACCTAACACCTGCAGAGCTTGTAGAAGATACAATCCTAAACGGTCAGGGGGTATTAACAGATACTGGTGCATTAGCAATTGAAACAGGAAAGTTTACAGGAAGATCTCCTAAAGACAGATTTGTTGTATGTGATGAGAACACTGAAAACACAGTATGGTGGGGAGATATCAACATCAAGTTTTCTCCTGAGAAGTTTGATGCACTTTACAATCGCATGAAGTCTTACCTTATTGGTAAGGACATGTATGTGAGAGATGCTTATGCTTGTGCGGATGATAATCACCGTTTGAACATTCGAGTTACTACAGAATTTCCATGGTCTAACATGTTTGCATACAACATGTTCTTAAGACCAACAGATGAAGAAGTCCAAGAATTTGATGCAGAGTGGAACATCGTATGTGCACCTGGTTTCTTGGCTGATCCAGAGATTGATGGGACAAGACAATCTAACTTTGCAGTTATCAACTTTACTAAAAAGATGATAATTATTGGTGGTACAGGATACACAGGAGAGATCAAAAAAGGAATCTTCTCTGTATTGAACTACGTATTGCCGCATGAGAAAGACGTTCTTTCTATGCACTGTTCTGCGAACATTGGTAAAGACGGAGATACAGCAGTATTCTTTGGTTTATCAGGAACAGGTAAAACAACTTTATCTTCAGATCCAAACAGAAGATTGATTGGAGATGATGAGCACGGTTGGGCTGATGGTACAGTATTCAACTTCGAAGGAGGATGTTACGCGAAAACTATCGACTTATCTGCTGAGAAAGAGCCACAAATTTACGACGCCATTAAGTTTGGAGCGATTTTAGAAAACATTGGGTTTGTAGATGGAACATCTACTCCAGATTACACAGATGATAGCATTACGCAAAACACGCGTGTATCTTACCCAATTCACCACATTGATAACATTGCTACTCCTTCAGTAGGAACTACACCAAAGAATATTTTCTTCTTAACGTGTGATGCCTTTGGAGTATTGCCTCCGATCTCTAAGTTAGATAGCGGACAAGCAATGTACCACTTCATTTCAGGATACACTGCAAAGGTAGCTGGAACTGAAGCTGGAATTACAGAGCCACAAACTGCATTCTCTGCATGTTTCGGAGCTCCATTCTTACCATTACACCCAACGAAATACGCGGAGATGTTAGGTAAGAAAATGAACGAAAACAACGTTAAAGTTTGGTTAATCAACACTGGATGGTCTGGTGGTGCTTACGGTACAGGAGAGCGTTTAAGCTTGAAATACACAAGAGCAATGATTACATCTGCTTTAGAAGGAAAATTAGATAACGTAGAGTACACGAAACACGAAATCTTTGGATTAGAAATGCCAAATACTTGTGAGAATGTACCTGCTGAAATCTTAAACCCTAAGAATACTTGGGAAGATAAAGCTGGATACGATGCTAAAGCTAGTGAGTTAGCTGATGCGTTCGTAAACAACTTTAAGAAGTTTGAAGAGCACGCTAATGAAGAAATTTTAGCTGCAGCGCCTAAAGCTTTAGTTTAAGATTCTATCATTGAATTTGAAAAGGGATGAACTTCGGTTTGTCCCTTTTTTTGTTTCCAACAGGGGGTGGAATGACAGCTTTGTTTTTTAGGGATTTTAGTTGAACAAACCTATGGTGCACGACTTTAGAAGTGCGATATAGGTGCACTGAAACTAATGCCTAAAAAGCAAACTATAATGGAAAACCCGGCCGTTGGCCAAGTGATATTAATTGTCTTGAGGATTGATGGGGAATGAAGTCATAACCGCATACTTCTTGCCTTGTTTTTTAAGGTATTTACTCCACAAAGTATCTCCGGCGTGCACGTCCATAATGTCTTTCGCCTTGATATCTGTAACCAACCAGGCATGTTCATTTAACTCTTGATCTAACTGATGGGGTGACCATCCTGAATAACCCAGGAAAAAGCGGACCTCTGTAGGTTTTATTTCACCCGTTTCTAGGTGATGTAAGAGCTCGCTGTAAGAACCACCAATATAAATGTTAGGAATAACCTCTCTGCTGTCTTTCAGTACATCAGGCCTGCTGTGAATAAAGTAAATATTATCTGTTTCTACAGGACCGCCAATACCTATTTTTGTTTCAATATCAGGGAAGTTATTGGCCACTTCTCTCAAGTCTAAATCAATAAAATTATTGAGTACAAAACCGAAACTACCCTCCTCGTTGTGTTCACACAAAAGAATAACTGAACGCCCGAAATAATCGTCGTTCAAAAAGGGCTCTGAAATCAGAATTTTTCCTTTTGCAGGTGTTGAGTTATTTGTAAAACTTAAATCCAAAGTTTGGGTTATTTGTATTAAATATAAGGATAGTTTTAAAAGAAAAGCAATGGGAATGGAAGAAATGTTCTTCTGTTACAAGAAGGCAGGTGGTCTTGTGAAATTTAACTTGGCGTCTTTGAACAGGTTAGACTTCGCGTTGAAGGTTAAAGTGAAACTTTGTCCTGTTCCAGACGGAATCCATCTAAAGGCTAAAACCCAACAGTGCATGTCTCTATTTAGTGAGAAAACTGTACGTTGAAGGTTCTTGTTACTGATGTCGTAATTGGCATTAACTCCGACTTTCCAACGTTTGGTTAAACTGAAATCTGCCACCATGTTTATGGTGTGGTTTTGATTAAACCTTTGATTTACAAACTTGGCAGAATCTGTGTGAATGCTTGTGTAGAAGTTGTAAGAAAAGTTCAGTTTCCAAGGAATTTCATAGTTTAATACTTCTTCCGGGTGAAGGCGGTAATACTCGTAGTCTGCATTCCAGGAATTAGCTTCCGAGAACTTTGTTTCTTCTATTTTTTTTAAACTTTCCTTACTGGCAAGGGTGAAGGTAACAGATACATCAGATTGCGTAAGGTTACTTAAGCTTTGGCCCTGTCTAAATGCAAAACTATTCTGTTGCTGTCCAAAGTCATCTATGGCATATAGAGAGAAAGTAGCTGAACTTACAACACTCACAAACTTAAATGGTTTAACTCTTAGGTTGGCTCTTACGGGACTCCAGTTTAAAGAGTCTTTTAAGAAATCGTAGTTTCCAGAGAAGCTCAGGGCTTCTATTATACGAAACTTCACATCTTCATCAATGGTGTCGTTGGTAACACGTTTTTTAAACTCAAAGGCATTGTTAAAGCTGTAGTTTATTACTGCAGTTTCTCGAGAGTAGCCTTCCCTGTATATACTGTTTTGGTAAGGGGAGAAATTTAAAACAACTGTGTCTTGTGTATTGGTTATATAAGTTCTTGTAACGGTACTACTTAAATCTGGAGTATAAGAGAAGTTGAAAGATGGTGTAAGAACGTGACGCATTTTCATTTTGCTCTTTCCTACAAATCTGTAATAAGAATATAGAGAGGTTGTTAAACTTGAAGTGAAGCTAAGGTCTTGTGAGTATCCACCGTAGTTATTGCTTTCGGTTTCTATGATGCTGTCGCCGGAGAAATCATAAACCTGATCTATTCCTTGTAAGTTGATTCTTGAATTGTAATTAATGGATGGCGTTAGTGTGAATCTACTCCCAAGAAGTGGAACCGCTGTAGTTACCTTTATTGAGTTTTTTACACCATTGCGCAGATTGGCTGCCATTCCAGTGTAATCTCTTGTACGTATAAGGCTATCGGCAAATACCGTATTGTTTCTAGCTTCTAAGTTGTAGGTAACCCCGATTTTTTCGTAAAACCTTTCTTTACCAATAGAATTTCTTCTTAAGAATTTGAAGGGGAAGAAACGGTTAACGTTTAAAGTATATACGGGTAAGTCCATGTCTATATTTCCCGAAGACTTGTTTTGTTTCATTGCGGCCTTAAGTCCCATAGTAACAGGTTTACTCGGGAATTTACGTGTAATGTTAATACTTGAATTTAAGGTGCTTTTTAAGAAGTCTGGGTTGTCTGTTTGGGTGCTTAATGTTGCGTCATTACTCGACTGAAAGTTTACATCAGAACTGAAATTCCAATAGGGGTTCGCATTGTTCTTTTGTCGGTGTTGCCACTTGATGACACTGTTGTTTTGTAAAGTACTGTCATCTGGAAAGGGTCTGTTGATTTGAATGAAACTTAATTCCAGTGATCCATTGTACTTGTATCTGTCGTTGTATTGGGTATAATTCTTAAAGCCAAAAGTTCCGCTGGTATAAGCTGAAGCGTATAAACTGGTCTGAATTTTATCAGAGGCTTTTATAGGAAAGAAGTAACCTAGATCCTGGAAGCCCATTCCTAAATTGGCGTTTTGGAAAGCCAGTTGAGGAAAAATAATCCCTGTTTGTTCTCTTTCTTGCGTAGGTAGAAAAATGAACGGAAGTCCCAAAGGAGTGGGCACACCTGCTATCCATAAATTTAATGGACCACTAACAATACGCTTGTTGGGAACCAATACCGCTTTAGATAATTGAAAATGATAGTGGGGTTCGTCTAAGTCACAAGTGGTAAATTTACCTTCTACAAAGTGCAGCTCGCCATTGGTTTGACGCTTTGCTCTTTCCATGTGTAAATAGTTTTCTTCTTGCTTAACCTTAAGCTCCTGTATGTATGCTTTTTTTGTTTCGAAATTGTATTTCAGCGTTGCAGCTTTTACTTCTTCACTTCCATCACTAAATACGGGAATTCCAACTCTGTTGCTGTCTTGGTCTAAAGTATAAGTAGCTTGAACAGTACGGTTTTCCATATCCATTTCTATGTAGTCTGCCGTAAGAGATATTCCTTCGTACTCTACTTTAGCATCACCATACAAGGCTGAAATTCCAGTTTTAACATCTGTAATAATACTGTCTCTACATGAATAAGTAATGGGGGCCTCTAGGGTGTTGTCTACTTTTACGATTCTGTCTTGCCCTAAAGAAAAGCTTGGAGCCGAAGTGATTATACTCAGAATTATTAACAATCTAACGACGAAAAACTGAACTATGGTACGTGATTTGAGCAAGTGTTCTTTGTAAATTTGTAATATCCGAGTTATAACGGATACAAAACTAAAAAATTACCTTAGGTGATGCGCAATTTTTTTTCATCCATACTCATATTTTTCACATTATTAACAGGACTATTCTCCTTCGCTCAAGAGGAGGTTGTATTGCCTGATGGCGTGAGAACAATTGTTATTGATCCAGGACATGGTGGTCACGATCCTGGTTGTCATGGTGAACACTCTAAAGAAAAAGATATAGCCTTGGCTATTGGACTTAAATTGGGAGAATACATCGGAGGTAAGTATCCTGAGATAAAAATCATTTATACACGTAAAACCGACGTGTTTGTTTCTCTAGATGACCGAGCGAAATTGGCCAATGATAATCATGCAGATTTGTTTATCTGTATACACGCAAACGCTGCTAGTCCAGCTGCGAAAGGTGTGGAAACTTATGTTTTAGGATTGCACAGAACGGAGAGTCAACAAAAAATTGCAGAAAGAGAAAACAGTACAATTTATTTAGAGGAGGATAATGGTGAAAAGTACAAAGACTTTGATTTGAGTCCGGACGCGATTATTGCGCGCAACTTACAATTGAGTGTGTTCTTACAGCAAAGCATCAGTTTTGCGGCTAAAGTTCAGGCCCAATTTAAGAATTTGGGTCGTCACGACAGGGGAGTGAAACAAGCTGGTTTTCTTGTACTCTATAAAACAACGATGCCAAGTGTGTTGATAGAAACTGGTTTTTTGACGCATAAAGAAGAGGAAGAATTTCTTTCGAATCCGGTGAATCAACAAAAAATGGCCAATAGTATCTTTAAAGCTTTTCAAGAATACAAAAGTGAAATTGAAGGGGTGAATACTTTGATTGTGGATGCCAAAGAAATTGCAGATTTACCTGATAGCTTACTCAATGTAACAGATACATCCGAAGCAATCACAGAAGTGAAAGAGGAAGTTTTTTACGTAGAAGAGGAAGATTTGACGGATAAGTATGTTTTTAAGGTGCAAATAGAAACTTCTACGACCAAGGTGGCTCTTAATGATACTAGGTTTAAAGGACTAACAGTAGAGGAATATTTTCAGAATAAACTCTTTAAGTATACCGTTGGAAATTATGTAATGGATATAGACGCTGCTTTTAAACTGCGCAAAGAAATGGTGGCAAAAGGGTATTCCTCAGCTTTTGTAGTGGCTTTTAAAAATGGAGAACGTGTCTCTATAACTGAAGCTCGCGCTGCTCTACCTTAATATTCTATCACGTAATCTAAGGTATCGAAAGGGGTTGTGATTAAACTGTCAAAAACGACGAGACTAATTTCAGGTACCCAATAAATAAATTTATAATATTGGTTTCCGTTGTTGGCACAATACAGGTTGGTGTCAATGTTTGCCCCGTTGAAAAAGCGTTGTCCTAATCCACAACAAGATTCACAACCTGTTTTTGCTTCGTAAATCTCTAATTTCAATTGATCATTAGGGTCGCTCGCTCCCGTGTTTTTTATTTTAAAATTGATGAAAGCTTTTGCGTGGGTTGTGTAATTGAAAATGTTGTCATTTTCGGTAGTTATTTCCGAGAAAAATATGGTTTCGTCAATGGGGAAGTAATTGTCTTTTTCAACCTTAAGGTAGAATTTAAGATCTCGCTCTCTTAAAAAAGTAAAGCTATAATCTCCTGAAGCGTTTAGCGTACTTTCTCCTACAATTCTTACATCCCCTGTATTCGCATCAACAGCAGTTAATGTTACTTGGGCATTTTCTAAACCTTGGTTAAAACTTTCGTCGTAGATATTTCCTTTAATGGTAAATTCTAAAGGATCCTTTTTACAGGCTATTAAGATTGGTAAAACTAAAATGATGAGGGTGAAGTGAAACAGCGCTTTTTTCATGACATTAAAAATAAGGAAAAAGCCATGAATTCAAATATGAATTATTTCAAGTGTAGCTTATTTCTAATGAAGGCGGTCATTTTCTCCATGTTCGTATAAGGAATCCAAGTGGCCTCTTTGTATCTCTTAAACCATGTAATTTGACGCTTCGCGTAACGTCTTGTATTGCGCTTTATTAATTCAATACATTCTTCTTTAGTACTTTCCCCGTTGAAGTAAGCAAAGATTTCTTTATATCCCACGGTGTTTAAACTTTGAAGGTGTTTGAGGTGGGCAACACGTTCGACTTCTTCAAATAACCCATCCTGAACCATTATATCAACACGTTGGTTTATTCTATCGTAAAGAACCTCCCTGGGATGGTCTAAGATAAATATGTAGGCATTGAAATTTCTCACCTTTTTGGCGTTTTTACGCAGCTCAGAAAATTTTTGTCCTGAACACTTTATAGCTTCAAGTGCGCGTATAACCCTATGACTGTTTCCTTTGTCTACTTCCTGAAAATAATCGGGGTCTTTTTCCTCAAGTTCTTCTAATAAGTTAGCTAAACCTTTTTCCTTCTCTAGGTTTATATAATGTTCCTTTACTTGATCATCTTTTGGGATGTCATCAATGCCATATAAAATAGCATCAATGAATAAACCTGAACCACCTGTTAGAATTACGTTGTCATGTTTTTCGAATAATTTATCCAATAGGGGAATGGCTTCTTCTTCAAAGGCACCAGAAGAAACTGGATTTTCTAAGGAATGACTATCTATAAAATAATGGGGAACTCCTTCTTGTTCTTCTAGACTCGGTTTTGCAGTACCGATGGCAACTTCTTTGTAAAACTGTCTACTATCAGCGGAGAGGATTGGGCATTGTAATTGTTTGGCAAGAGCTACTGAAAGACCTGTTTTACCACTGGCAGTGGCCCCTCCAATTACAACTAAGTTTTTCATAACGAATCTAATAAAAATGAGAAAGGAGCAAAACTAGCGTTTTACTCCTTTCAATCTAACCTACCTTTTACAACTAAACCTGAGGCAAATTTAATGAAGTTTTTGAGTTGACAAAACAAATGTTGATAAAAAAACAGAAAACTTTAGTTTATAGACATAAATCAAGGATGATCGGTTGAAGGGAGAAAAAGAATTTCATTTCTAAAATGATGAATTGATTATCTTTGTTCCGTAAACAAAATGAATACTATGTTATTAAAAGATAAGGTTGTCATCATTACAGGTGCGTCTAGAGGAATAGGTAAGGCTATTGCACAGAAGTGTGTAGAAGAAGGAGCTAAAGTTGCTTTTACTTACTTGTCTTCAGAGGAAAAAGCAAAGGCATTAGAAGCTGAATTAACTCAGAATGGAGGAGAGGTAAAAGGGTTTAAATCTAATGCAAGTGATTTTGATGCAGCTCAAAAATTAGTTGACGACGTTATGGAAGCATTTGGTCAAGTTGATGTGTTGATCAATAATGCAGGTATTACCAGAGATACTTTGTTGATGAGAATGACAGAGCAACAGTGGGATGAAGTAATGAACACGAACTTGAAATCTGCATTTAACTTAACAAAAGCAGTTCAGCGTCCAATGTTAAAGGCTAGAAAAGGATCTATCATTAATATGTCTTCTGTAGTAGGTGTTTCTGGAAATGCAGGACAAGCAAACTATGCAGCTTCTAAAGCTGGAATGATTGGATTTACAAAGAGTGTTGCTCAAGAGTTAGGATCTAGAAACATTAGATGTAATGCAATTGCACCAGGATTTATCGAAACTGAAATGACGGGAGCATTGGATGAGAAAGTTGTTCAAGAGTGGAGAAATTCAATTCCTTTGAAAAGAGGTGGTTCTCCAGAAGATGTTGCAAATGCAACGGTATTCTTAGCTTCTGATATGTCAGCTTATATTACAGGACAAACACTTCACGTTTGTGGAGGTATGTTAATTTAAGCACTATTAAGATATAAATGTAAAGGCTCCTTTTAGGAGCCTTTTTTATTTTCTGATAATTGATTGCATCAACTTCTGTGGAAGCTGGTAGAATAAGATAATACCAAATAACAAGGACATGGCCCACAATACAAGCATGTTGATTTGATAGGTGCTGTATTTTTTATTAAACATGTATTTATAGGCTGAATAAAAATGCGCATTTAATAATCCACTGTCTGGTGTTATGTATATCAAGTTGTGCTTAGGTATGATTTCATTTTTAGCAATTACATATTGGCTGAGTTCTTTTTTATTGCACAAAAGATCTTCTAATGCTTCGTTGGCATATGTTTTTTCAGCTTTATCAAATAGAGCTGGAGTCATTTCATATTTAATATTCTCTATGGCCGAGCTTGCGTGATGGAGTTCCTTTTTGTAGTAAGCCTCGAGCGTGTGAATGAAGTTTCTGATATTGGTGAAAGTTGAGGAAGTTTGAAGGATTTTAGCTTCCAAGTCATTCACACAATTTTGACAATTAAAATTTTCCGGATTGAAAAGAGACTCTTCCTTTTTAATTTCATTGATTAATAATTGAGTGGCATTTTCAACTGCTTCCGTTTTGATTTTTGTATCCTTATATTTTTCTAAAACATTAAGTTGCGTTTCTAATTCAGGAAGTAAATAATTGATTTTCCAATCGTATTCTGATTCCTGTTTTCGAAGGGGATAAATTTCTTTTTCAAAGCGGTTGTCTTTGTATTGACTCACAGCCAAAGCTTCATACGCCCATCTGGCGGCAATAACGTTACCTATCCAAGGTACAGATTTTTGTTCTGCGAAACTAGGGTTGAGTTTATCGTATTTAACAATGACTCCAGAAAACAACAGTTGTGGAATAATGACGATAGGAATGACAATATAAATCACTTTGGCACTATTGAAACTTGCGGAAATAATTAGTCCCAACATTGAAGCAAAGAAGGAAGTAGAAAAGAGTACTCCAAAATACTCCCAGAACATTCCTTCGATATTCAAAATAGTGTTACCTACTAGAATAAACAGAGCAGATTGCACCATTGAAATAATTCCCATGATGATAATTTTGGAACAGAGATAACTCCCCCAGCTTAAATTCATGAAGGCTTCTCGTTTCAATATTTTCTTATCCTTTATAATCTCTTCTGCAGAAACCGTTAAGCCTAAAAACAAGCTTATGATTACAGCAATAAAGATGTATTGCGGAATGTTCTGATTATGGAAAAAGCTATACCCGTTGGCATTGATCTTATAAAAACGTACAAAATAAGCGATGATTAATGCTAAAACTGGAGCTTCCAATAGGGTGATAAGAACGTACTGTAAATTCGATAATTTTGTTTTTACATCCCTTTGGAAATATACTAATAGCTGTTTCATCGAGGAAGGAATGTTCGATTTAGCCTTAATCGCAGGAAGCTTAGTAAATTTTATGTGCTTTTTACGCTTCTTTTTATTGAACTTCTCTTCCCATTCTTTCGGACTTGTTTTTCTTTGGTCTGTGAAATTACCCAGTTCATCAACAACTTTTGCTTCGATGATATTAAAAAGCTGTTCTGGATTCACATTACCACATGTTGGACACTCCCTTTCTTTGTGGTTAACGTGATTGGTCAAACTCTTGAAATGTACAATAGCGTCTACCGGGTCTCCATAAAATATAGAATATCCTCCATCGTCTAGAATGAGAAGTCTATCAAACATTCTAAAAATTTCTGAGGACGGTTGGTGAATAACGGCAAAAATCAATTTTCCTTTTAACGCCAATTCCTTTAACAAGTCCATGATACGCTCAGAATCTCTTGAGGAAAGTCCAGATGTCGGTTCATCCACGAATAATATCGCTGGTTCTCTTATGAGTTCCATAGCTATATTTAATCGTTTACGTTGACCACCTGAAATTGATTTTTTGAGTGGACTTCCTACTTTTAAATTCTTAGCTTCTAACAAACCTATGGTTTGCAACAAGTCAATTACTTTATTATGTAGTTCTTTATGCGATAGATGTTTAAAACTTAACTTAGCACTATAGTAAAGGTTGTCGTATACACTTAATTCTTCAAAAAGAAGATCGTCTTGAGAGATGTTCCCAATAAGTCCACTTATTTCATCATTGTCTGTATGGACATTTACACCGTTTAATTCTACACTTCCTTCTGTAGGAACGGTAGAACCATTGAGTATATTTAATAGGGTTGTTTTTCCCGACCCAGAACTCCCCATGATGGCAACAAGGTTACCATTACTTTCTGTAAAGCTTACATTGTGCAAACCTATCCGTCCATTTGGAAAGACGTGATTAATTTTAGACGCCTTAAAGTTAAAGGCCTCGTTATCCATTCCTTTATTGAAGAATGAACTTACATCACTATAGTAAAGGTTGGGAGACTTTAGAGATTTAAAATTAGATCCCTGTGTTAGAATATGTACTTTATCGTTGGGAACAACCTGAGCGTTAATGGTGAATTCGTCTTTACCATAGTATCTCAAGAAATACATTTTTACCGTCTCTAAATACAGCACGGCAATTTCACTTTCTAAATTCTTGACGATAAATTGCTTAGAATTTTTAATATCATCATTATGTGTGTTACGTATCAATAAAACCTTATGATGATCTATCGCTTTTTCTGAAAATATAAATTCCGTTATCAGATCGTATTTTTCTTTCGCAATATTGAAAGACTCAGCTACGGTTTCTAAGAATTCTATTTCCTGATGGGTAATTTCTTGACTTGTATTGATGAACTCAATAATTCTCACCAATACAACATAACGCTGCTTCTGATTTAATTCTTTATTAATTTCAGAACAGATACGGAGGAGTTTTACAGAGTTACCTGCCGTACGTTTACGCTTACCATTTTTTTTGTTGACCCTTCCATTGTGTATGTAAAGGTGATTGTCAAATTTAATAAGGTAGTCTTGAACAAGTTCGCTATTGAGTTCTTGCTCTAAAAACTGTTTTACAATTTTTCTACCCTTGGATGAGGTGATTAGGTTTTCAAGGTTGTCATCTTCCGATTTCGAGATAATCGCGAAGAGCTGCATAAGTGCATTTAAAACCTTTTCATTCATGCTCTACTTTTGAAAACCTATATACATTATGGCACAACCCGAGACCTTTTTGTCTAAATCCAATTCTGTTTCTATTCTAACATTAATGGTTGAGGCAATTTTAAAGTCCCAGTAAGGTGCATTTCGCTGATCCTTATTGGTGAAAAGGATATTGTCATTTTCATCGTAAATGGTAAAAATAACATAGTCATCTGCCGTTCCAGCTGAAGCAGCAACACGGTAAACGGAGTTTCCGTAAAACGTGGTTTTAAATTCCGCTTTTTCCCTATCTAGGTAGGCAATATAGGCTTGACCATCACTTACAAAGCTTCGCCCTTTATCGTCTTCGGTGAGATAAGACTCTACAACCGTTTGTACAGAATCACAATCTTGTGTATATCCTATAGCACTCAACAATAAAAGGGAGAATAAGATGATTATTCGATACATAATGTTTTGCAATTATTCAATAATAAAAGTTCGTAGAGCGTTAAAATCAGACATCAATTCTTCAAAAGTATCGTGATCTATCTCTAATTCTGTTCTACTATTGATTGTGGTTAATTTTTCCTTTTTGTCAGTTGTTGAAGGTATGTAAGTGTAACTGCGCTTCACTTTACTATAAGTTTTACGTAGCTTTTTAAATTTCTCTATTAAATCTTTATTGATATCCTCCTCGTTGTATTTATCCAGAAGGGTAATAAAAGTTTCAATGGTTAAACGTTGTTCTGCAATCCTATCCAGTAAACTCTGGTTGTTTTGCATGTTGTATAAATTACTCGTAATATACATAGATTCTACCCAACCTCCTACTAAAATAAGTGCGCTCAGGTTTTTATCTTCGGTACGCTTTATTTCATAATCAATTTTGCTAAAGGCTTCACTTAACAAAACCACCATGGTGTCTTCGTTGGTAGCATTGTTTTGGTAACGGTTAAAAAACTGTTCTCCAAAGGTATGATTTAAGCCTAGATCTTCTGATAAACCTTGAATAGCCGTGAGGTATTTCAAAGCATCATTGTTTTTTTTGTATAATGCTGTAATTCCTAAATCAGCTCCGTAAACTCCTAGGTTAAGTGCCTTTTTCTGATTTGTGACATACTTTTCAGCTTCAGAATAACTGCTTAAAAGTGTAAAGTCATATTTGTAATTAAGACTTTTTATCAAAATTGCAGTTTGTACAGGCGAAGGAATAGAAAATAATTGTCCATCAAAAGTGGTATTGAAAGCCCGGTTAGGATCTTTCAAAAAGGGATCTATTTCTTGCTTTTCTATAGGAGCTTTTTTCGTAGTTTCTTCACTACAAGCAACTAAGCTCAAAGAAATACCTAATAGCAATAGTAAGTTAACTTTTAAATTCATTATTATTCTTGAATGAGTTAGGCTAAAATAAGAAAAAATACCAGAAAAGTTAGTTGAAGTCAAAAAGACTTACTCCTGTATTTTTAAATCCATACTCAATGATTTGCTACCTTTTTTGTTTCTTTGTGAAAAATAGAATTTTATGTTTTCAAGACCGAGAAGAAATAGAAAATCTGCTGCCATTCGCAACATGATTCAAGAAACTCATTTAGGAGTTGAACACTTAATCTATCCATTGTTTTTAGTAAATGGAAAGAATGTAAAGGATGAAGTAGCATCGATGCCTGGAAATTACAGGTGGAGTTTGGACTTGCTCTTGAAAGAAATAGAAGAATGTGTAAAATTAGGGGTCGTAAGTTTTGATTTATTCCCCGCGGTTGATGAGGCGTTAAAAGATCAAAAAGCTTCTTACAGTTATGCAGACGATAACTTTTATTTACACGCTATTCGCAAGATAAAGGAAACTTTCCCAGATATCATGTTGATGTCAGACGTTGCTATGGATCCGTATTCTTCTGACGGTCATGATGGCGTTGTGAGAGATGGTAAGATTTTGAACGATGTGACTTTACCCATTCTTTCTAAAATGGCATTAGCACAAGCACAAGCGGGAGTGGACATTATTGGTCCATCAGATATGATGGATGGAAGAGTTGCAGAGATTCGCCAAACCTTGGATGAAAACAAGTATGAAGATGTTTCCATTATGTCTTATACTGCAAAATATGCCAGTGCATTTTATGGCCCTTTTAGAGATGCTTTAGATTCAGCACCGAAATCGGGTGATAAGAAAACCTATCAAATGAATCCGGCCAATAAACGCGAGGCATTAATCGAAGCGGATTTAGATCAGGCAGAGGGTGCAGATATGTTAATGGTAAAACCAGCTTTGGCTTACTTGGATGTAATTCACCTTTTGAATGAAAATTACGACTTGCCAATTACTGCCTACAACGTTTCTGGAGAATGTGCAATGTTATACGCAGCAGCTCAAAACGGGTGGCTCGATTACAACCAAGCCATGCCCGAAATGCTATTGAGTATGCGAAGAGCAGGAGCAAGTGCAATTCTTACTTACTTCGCGAAAGATTTTGCAAAACTGATTAAATCGTAACTTCTTTTTTAGGTAGAGGAACTTGAAAAATATCATCCGTTCTTTCTACAAATTGAAGCTTAGATAATGTGGCCTCTCCAAGTTTTTTGGTGAGGCCTTTTTCTTTATCCCAAGCGTAAAACTCCCAGGAGGTAGCCATTGGGATTCCATCAACGTCTACGTATTTTTTGTAAACGATGGCATGAGGATCTTCTTCGGCGGTTTTTTGGTCTTTACCCAAAGACACGATATAAGCTGCGGCGTGCAATAATCCACTTTTCTGATCCTGGTATAAAATGTACCAATCATCTGGTGCGTCTCCTATGTTCTCTCCAAAGGTTAAACGTTGCGCGTTGTAGTTCTTTCCTCCTAAATTGCTCTTGGCGTACTCCTCCAATTGAATTCCATTATCATTTAACTTATACGGCAAGGCCATGAAGTAAGACCATGTAAAAATATCAAAGCGTGCCCTGGGGTAGTTTGCGGTGTCCGGACTCAACCAAACAGTGTCTTCGGTAAACATTAAAGCTTTACCATCTCTATGGAGCAATGCGGTTTCTTGGGTTTGAGTGTCATAGATCATTTTTGCATCCAAGCGTTGTTTTCCACCAAAAGTAAGTTTGATGTCAGCTGTGAAAACTCCTGCTTGTTTAAACTTTTCGTAATGATGATGCGTGTTGATCTCCTTTATAAATAAGGGAAGTTCTGTTTGTGATTTCTCCGTCGTGGTTACCGAACACGAGAAAAGCAAAAGACTCGTAATAGGAATCAGTAATTTCTTCATAGATAAATGGACGTTTGCATGTGGACTTTCTTACAATTAGTATTAACTTTCAAACATGCATTTCCACCCAAAATATTTAATTCCATTGATATTCTTGTTATGCTGCACAACTTGTGGTTTAACAGATGTAAAAGTTCAAGTGCCAAAATCTAAGCGCAAACTCAATTTAAGTAGACAAGGTTTAAAAGAAATCCCATCCTATGTTTTTGAAATGAAAGATTTGGAGGTTCTGCGCTTATATGAAAATGAATTCAGCGAGCTACCAGAGGAATTGGGAAAGTTGAAAAAACTGAAAAAACTCTACATCGGTAAAAATAAATTGGAGTATTTACCAAGCGTATTGGGCGAATTGGAGAGCTTGGAGTTGCTTTCGGTTCAGTACAACGAGATCGACAGTATTTCTCCAGATCTTGCCAATGCCAAGCAACTTACACAGCTTATCGTAAATAATAATCGACTCAAGACCCTGCCTGCCTTTATTGGCGACCTTCCTGAACTTAAAAATTTATGGTTGAATTTTAATGAATTGGAAGTCATCCATGATAGCGTTTTCAATGCCACCAGTTTAGAGTTTATAAGTTTAAATAGAAACTTTTTAGATAGTATTCCTTCAACAATTTCCCAGTGTTCTAATCTTAGAGAAATTCATATGATTAATGCAGGATCTTTGGTGCAATTGCCAGAAAGTCTTTGCGACCTCAGGCGTATGGATATTTTAGAGGTGGATAAACAAGTTGTTATTCCTCAATGTTTATTGGTAAGGCAAACAACACCCTTGCGTATTATTTTAAGGTAGACGGGGCTGCCTTAACGGGCTATACGTTTTAGTCACACCCCCTCTTTTATGTTTGTAAATCAACAACACCGGCACTTCCGCTGGTCGTACCTGCTTTGTTGTTACAAGCAATAAAAGAAGCGCTATGAGCTACCACTGCTATCCCTGGCAGAGTACTTACTGCGATACATAGCTTTGAAAAAATCATAAAGGGTGGCGTGGATTTTCAATCGGTATGCGTAGCTTGGGGAAACAATCTATGTATTGAGTTTCTTATATTTTTCTTCTCCTTTAACTTTAAGTCCGTACGCCCAGAAAATTGCCAAATCAAAAGCGAAGTGTGCTCCAATGCAAAACCATAAGCCCAAGCGGTCATAGGCAAAAGCCAGGGAGAGAATAAAAGGGAGTATGAATAAACCGTAGATGAATATGCGCCATTTTTTAGGGTTGAGATAACCGTGAATAGCAATGAAAAGTATACTAGTCAGTACTGGCCCAAGCCAATGTTGTATACCTGCTCTAAACAATATTTCTTCTCCAAATCCAGCAAAGAAAGACATGCAAAGTATATCCATCCAATTTAAATTGAGAGCATTGAGGTAGCGCTGTTGCTTAGGGTCATCTTCCATGATACCACTTTCTGAAAAAGCCATCACTAATAAGGCGTAGAATAAACCATAAATTATACCGATGACCCAGAAATAATTTTCGAGTTCATGAAAGGCAAGGATTTCCCAAATGGAGAAATCTTCGAAAAAATTAAGCGCCCAAACTGCAGGTAATGGAAAGATTAAAAATGTAATTAAACCGAAAATGTAAAATTGCGTTTTGGGCTGCATTAATATTATTTTTGTTTAAAAATAAGAAAGCATGCGAGACAAGATCAAAGATTGGATTTTTAGTTTCTACGAAAATGGAAATATGTCGGCAGACCAGATTCTACACAGTGAGACTTTTCAGAGTCATCAGCTTTTGTGGACCCTGGGTATGTTCGTAGCCATGATCATTTTGTCTATACTCATTTGGATTTTATCAAGGCAAGTGATGCTGCAGTTTTTGCACATGTTGGCAGATAGATCGAAAACAGAGTGGGATGATATCTTGGTGAAAAATAAATTTTTCTATGCCTTGGCTCAGCTCGTTCCTTTGTATTTTATGGATTACCTAGCGTCCATAGTATTTCAGTTTTATCCTGAGAAATTAGATTATGCCTTACGACTAATAGATGTGGTGTTGGTATTCGTGATCTTGATTTCTGTAATGCGTTTTTTAAATTCCACAAGGGATATTCTTCAGCAAAAAGAGTCTTTAGCAGATAAGCCTATTAATAGTTATGTACAAGTAGCTAAAATTGTATTGTCCATCATGATGGTCATGGTAATGCTGTCGGTTATTACAGACCAGTCGGCCATGAAAATACTTACTGCGTTTGGTGCAATGACAGCCATTATCTTATTGGTTTTTAAAGACACGATTTTAGGTTTTGTTAGCTCCATTCAATTATCAGCTAATGATATGGTGCGCATTGGAGATTGGGTAACCATGGAAAAATTCGGTGCCGATGGAGATGTTATTGAGGTGAATTTGGCTACGGTAAAAGTGCAGAACTTTGATAAAACCATTACTACTATCCCGACTTACTCTATGATTTCTGATTCTTTCAAAAATTGGAGAGGGATGCAAGACAGTGAGGGAAGAAGGATTAAAAGAGCCATATTAATTCATATAGACAGTGTTAAATTTGCTTCTCCAGCAATGATAGAACGTTTGTCGAAAGAGAAATTCTTGACAGATTTTATCAATAAAAGACAAGCTGAAATTAAGCAGTACAACGATGAAAAGGGCTATGGTCCGGATAGTTTGCAAGCAAGGAAACAAACGAATTTAGGATTGTTTAGAGCTTACATGGAGTTCTACTTGCACAACAATCCAAACATCAATCAAGACATGTCTTTGATGGTACGACAATTAGAACCGAAGGAATTAGGGGTTCCTATGGAGATATATTGTTTCAGTAAAATAAAAGATTGGGAACCTTACGAAGGAGTAGTGGCCGATATTTTCGACCATATTTTTGCTTCGATTCACACCTTTGAACTTTCTATTTTCGAGAGTCCAAGTGGTAGAGATATGCGAGGCTTGGTTAAGGAGTTAAACGCTTAATGATTTCGGCGTGCTCTGGATAGCGCGCGAGAAGATCTTCTTCTGAATAGAGTTTAAAATCTTGGAAATCGAATCCAGGAGCCACGGCACAACTTACGAATGAATAACTGTTTTCTTCTGAAACCGTTGAGCCAAAGATGAGTCCTTTAGGGACTAATACTTGTGGCTGTTCACCAGCACTTAGGTTGTTTCCTACTTTTAGTGCTTTGTATTCGCCTGCTTCTGATAGGGTATGTACGGTAAGCGATGATCCTTCGTGGTAATACCAGATTTCATCGCTTTCGATTTTATGGAAATTGGAGGCATTATCAGAGGTCAATAAAAAATAGATACTCGTCAATAGATTACGGGTTCCTTGAGGTGTGTGGGTTGTTTCCACCGATCTGTAAAGTTCTTTAAACCATCCACCTTCAGGGTGTGCTTCTAATTGAAACGTAGCTACAATTTCTTGAATTCTCTTTTGCATAAAATTATTGTTCTATAGGTCCTCTGTTGTATTGCCAACCCTTGTTTTCTACGTTATGGAAGAAATATTTAAAGTCCAGAGAAAAAGTAGCACCGGTTAATATTCCTTGGTTACCGATTACATAACCTTGTTCTGTTTGACGGTATGCTGAACCTACTTCAAGAGTAGGGGATACAGGGATTTTACTGGCAACCCCCATGTAAAAAGTACCTTCTTTTCTTGTTCTTAATTCAAACCCAACGGCTGCGTTAATCGCGAAGGATAAATAACCATTTTTACTTTGGTCTTTGGTATATCTACTTCCTGCAAAAACAAATTGATGAGGTGTATTTCCCACATTGATAGAATCTCTAACGTCTGAAGGGTTGAAGTTAAGCGAACCACCCAACATGGCATTGGCGTATAAGTTTCTACCTAGTTGTATAAATACAAGTGCATTTACCGGAAGGTCAAAATTTACGATACCAAAATCACCGTTAACGTAGAGGTTAGAGTCAGACAGAGAAATATCTGCTTTATAATTTCTGGTGGTGTAGAGTAAACCAGTTTCTAAAGCAATTAAATCTGTAACTCTAGACCTTACAACCGCGCCAAAGCTATAACCAAAGGCTGAGGAAACAGTAGTGCGTAAATTACCATTTTGAAGATCTACTGGAGCGTCACCCACTACTCCAAATGGAATCAAAGGTTTGTAATTGAATCCAAAAAAGCTTTCAGATTTCAGTTTACTGACCTGACTCATGGTAAAAACACTAAATAGGGCGAATGTTAGGGTTATAATCGTTTTCATGCAGTCTAATATATAATTCAGTAAACAATTTTTCTGGCGAGAAATCTTAAACTATTCAATTTATTGATTTTGCTGTAGTTCCAGTGTTCTTTTTTCTAAAACCTCTTGGTGAGCACAGTACCCCATGCACGCCATTATAACAGCGGCTGTTACAAACAATAAAACAAAGTAACGCAAGAAGTTATTTTTTATTAGAAAACTTCTATGTTCAGCTTCAACTGTAAAGTTTAGATGAGACACTTTTTTGTTGTCTCTTTTGTGAATACCGTAGAGGTAAAAAGTTTTAGTTCGAGGTGTGTCCTCAGATTTCTCGAACCAAATTTTGTCTTTTTTTAAGGCGTTCTCAAAGCTTTTTGCTCTATTTATATCAGCAAATCTATATACAATATAGTCTTTGTTGCTCGGGTGTTGAACGTAGTTCACTAAACCGAGGTCTGTTAAATGTTCTACTCCTGAATCCATTCTGTTACGTATTCAATAGGTTTTCTTCTTCCTTTAGGCCATTCATTCTCTGGGTACCCTAGGTAGAAAAATCCAAGACACTTATCCTTTTCTCCAAGACCTAAAAATTCCTTTACATCATCCGTCTTCATAAACCCTGGTGTTGACCAAAATCCTGCTAATCCATAAGCAGTGCAAGTTAAGTACATGTTTTGTACGGCAGCGGCAACGGCCATGATTTCATCTAACTCAGAAATTCTTTCTTCTTCTTGACGTTTCATACAGATAGCAATAACTGCAGAAGCAGCCTTAGGTCTGTCTTGCATACGTGCCAATTTTAAAGGATTTTGCTTTTCTGGAGCAACATGTTTTAAGTACATCTCTTCAAAGAAGTTACCCAATTTATCTTTTCCCTCTTCCATAAACACCTTGAATCTCCAGGGTTGTGTCATACCATGAGTGGGCGCCCAAATTGCATTGTTCAATACTAATTCAACTTGTTCTTTGTGGACTTTTCGTGCACTAAAAAATTCAGGGTAAATGGTTCTTCTGTCTTTGATCAGTTCAGTAACCTCACTTAAATTGTGTCTCATTTGTTATGCTTCGTTTTCTACGAATGTTTTAAAATCGTTCAAATATTTTTGGGATTGCTTTTTAAAAGCTCCAGGCATTAATAAACCAAAGAGTTTCATAATACCTTTAAACTGGAATTCATTTTCTGTGAAATAACGCGTCGTGTTTTCATCTATAGCTTCGAAATGATTGCTAACAACGTTGAATACATTTTTGGCATCGTAAGTAGCAGTGAAGTCTTTTGGTAAATCCCAAGTTTTAATCTCCTCTATCATCACGATTTCTCGTTTCCCCATTTTATAGGTGAGTTTAGATTTTAACCCTGGTTTTCCGCGTTCTCCTTCTAAAACTTCAGCACTTACAAAACCTTGCTGCCATTTGGCTAAGTTGGACTCATCTTCAAACAAGGTGATAACTTTGCTTAAAGGCGCGTTTATCTGTACTTCATTGCTGTATTTCATCTCAGAAAATTTTGTTCAAAGTTAAGGATTTCTTGGAGAAGATAGCGGTGAAAAGGGTTGTGCTGAAAACAAAAAAAGACTGTTTGCCGAAACAAACAGTCTTTAACAAGTAAAAATAAAGCCTAGGGCTTCTAATTATTTTTTATCTACCTCTACAGCAGCTAATTCTTCAGCTTTGTATTCTCCTTTGTCAAGCTTTTCTTTCACTTTAACAAAAGTATCGATAGTGTATTGTACATCTTCTAATGTGTGTACTGCAGTAGGGATCAAACGCAACATAATTACGTCTTTAGGAACTACAGGGTAAATTACGATAGAACAGAAAATATTGTAGTTTTCTCTTAAATCGAAAGTCATGTTTGTAGCTTCTGCTAAGTTTCCTTTTAAGAAAACTGGAGTTACTGCAGAGTTAGTTACACCTAAGTCAAACCCAACTTCTTTCAATCCTTCTTGTAACGCAGTAGCGATTTTCCAAAGGTTGTTTTTGTGATCTGGGTTTGTTCTCAATAATTCTAAACGCTTACGAGCACCAACTACTAATGGCATTGGTAATGATTTCGCAAACATTTGAGAACGCATGTTGTAACGTAAGTACTCAACGATGTGTTCTTTAGCACAAATAAATGCTCCGATAGAAGCCATAGATTTTGCGAAAGTTCCGAACAATACATCGATTTCTTGGTGAACACCTTGCTCTTCTCCAGAACCTTGTCCTTTTTCACCAACTGTACCAAATCCGTGAGCATCATCAACGAATAAACGGAAGTCGTATTTTCCAGATTTTCTGAATTCAACGATATCCTTTAAACGCCCTTGGTCACCAGCCATTCCGAATACACCCTCAGTAATTACTAGGATACCTCCGTTAGTTTGGTCAGCCAATTTTGTTGCTCTCTCCATTTGCTTGTCAAAGCTCTCCATGTCGTTGTGTTGGAAAACTAAACGCTTACCAACGTGCAAACGCATACCATCTAAGATACAAGCGTGAGATTCACTATCATATACGATAACATCATTTCTGTCTACTAATGCATCAATAGCAGATACCATACCTTGGTAACCGAAGTTTAACAAGATAGTATCTTCCATTTCCATGAAGTCAGAAAGTTCATTTTCTAATGCTTCGTGTTCACTCGTTTGACCCGTCATCATACGAGATCCCATTGGGTAAGCCATCCCCCAATCAGCAGCCGCTTTAGCATCTGCCTCACGTACTTCTGGGTGGTTAGCTAATCCTAAGTAGTTGTTTACAGACCAAACCAAGCACTCTTTTCCTCTGAAAATCATCTTGTTTCCAATCTCTCCTTCCAACTTAGGGAATGTGAAGTATCCGTGTACTCCTTTCGCGAACTGACCAATTGGTCCTCTGTTCTGTTTTATTTTATCAAATATGTCTTGAGCCATATATGTGTTTTTTGCTGTTTTAAATGTATACCCCTCGGGGTCATACGGTTTGCAAATTTAATGTAATTCTGAAGAGTAGGAAAAATTACGGCAGGTAATTTTCAACAACACCCCATGAATGGGAGCTACTACAAACTTCGTTAATGCTTAGATAATATTGACTTCGCGCTCTAATTCAACACCAAACTTTGCACGAACATCTTCTATGATTTGCGCGGATAAATCATAAATGTCTTTTCCCTTCGCTCCTCCATAATTTACCAAGACTAAGGCTTGTTTTTTATGTACACCAAAATTGCCAAAGGTTTTTCCCTTCCACCCACTTTGTTCTATTAACCAACCTGCGGCGAGTTTAACTTTATCAGTACCTGCAGGGTAATTGGGCATTTCCGGGTACTTACTTTGTAACAGTTCAAATTCCCCCTTAGAGATAACTGGATTTTTAAAGAAGCTTCCGGCATTCCCTATTTCTTTTGGATCGGGCAGTTTACTTTGGCGAATGGTAATTACGGCCTCACTGATGTCTTTAATTCCCGGTATTTCAATTCCCTTATTGTGGAGTTCGTCCTGTATGGCGCCATAACTCATTTTTAAGAGGTGATTTTTTTTGGTGAGTTTGTAACAAACATGAGTAATCACAGCCTTGTTTTTTAGCTCACGTTTAAAAATACTTTCTCGATAACCAAAATTGCACTCTTCCTTTTTAAAGGTTTTGAGCGTTTTGTCAGAAAGGATATAAGCTTCTAGATGATCAAAGATGTCTTTGATTTCAACACCATAGGCTCCAATGTTTTGCATGGGACTTGTTCCAACATTACCTGGTATAAGCGAAAGGTTTTCAACACCACCGTAATTATGAGAGATACAATATTGAACGAATTCGTGCCAGTTTTCTCCAGCACCTACTTTTAAATAAATGAAATCTTCATCTTCTTTAAAGACTTCAATTCCTTTGATTTGGTTTTGGATAACCCACCCATTATAGTCTTGGGTTAATAGCATATTGCTTCCACCACCGAGAATCATAAAAGGCGCTGGTTGTAAGGCGAATATTTCTTTTAACTCGTCTACAGTTGAAAATGAAACGAATTTGCTGGCTGTGCTATCAACTCCAAAAGTAGTGTATGCTTTTAGATTAATATTTTCTTCAATATTTATCATGCGCTAAAGATAATGATAAAGCAAAGTGATGTGTAGCTGGGGGGCATTGTTTCTTTACTTACATCTGTTAATAAATTGAAGTTTGAATTTCCAAAAGTTCGACCTTTCATTAAATTTGTACTATGTTGAAAAAAGTGACCCCAGAGCAAGTAAATGCTTATAACAAAAACACCATGATGGAGGTGTTAGGGATTGAGTGTGTAGATGTTGGCGATGATTATATTGTGAGTACTATGCCTGTTGATCATAGAACACACCAGCCAATGGGCTTGCTGCATGGTGGTGCAAGTGCCGCCTTAATAGAGTCTATTGGGAGTATGGGGAGCGTTTTGTTGATTGACCCGAGCAAGCAGGCTCCTGTGGGTATTGAAATAAATGCCAATCACATAGGAAGTGTAAAGTCTGGAAAGGTGAAGGCTGTAGGTAAGGTTGTTCATGCAGGAAAGAAAACACATGTTTGGCAGGTTGATATTTTTGATATGGCTACAGACAAAATGGTATGTACAGGCAGACTTACTACTATGATAATCGATAGAAAATAGGAACATTGGGTTTACTGCAATATAGAATACCGGGAGAAGCTGTTTACCGCAAAGCCGGAGAATGGCGTGAAAAAGCTTTACAGGAGTTAGAAGCGGGCGACTTTGTGTTGAGTACCTTTAATAAAAATAGGGTATACGTTTTCAATGAAAGTCAAGATGAAAGTGATTTTACTTTTGCAAGTGAATTTCCCTACGCTGTAGCTAAAGAAGAGTATCTTGCTGAATTGAGTCAGTTTAAAAATGACTTTGCTGCTAAAGGAATTGCTAAAGCCATATTTTCTCGTGTTCATAGAGTAGAGCTAGCTGAACAATTGAATATTGATTTAGCCTTTGAACGCATGTGTGCGGAATATCCGAATGCATTTGTATACGTGATTTCGGGCAAGGAAGTAGGCACTTGGATGGGGGCAACACCTGAGACTTTGGTAAGTAGTAAGGAAGAAGCCTTTTATACAATGTCTTTGGCCGGCACGAAAAAAGAAAAGCAAACACCCTGGACGCACAAAGAGAAAGAAGAGCAAGCTTTTGTTACAGAGTATATAATAGATCGTTTGAATAAAGTAGGGGTGAGCAATCTGCAAACGGACGGACCTATGGATTTGTTTACTGGAGCGGTGTATCACTTAAAGACGGATATCTATTTTGAAGCTGCCATAAAAGAGGTGAATCATTTAATTGAACTTTTACATCCCACACCGGCTGTATGTGGAGTGCCGACGCACAAAGCATTAGATTTAATCGATCAGTACGAAAAACACAGCAGAGATTTCTATGCAGGTGTTATTGGTAGAATAGGAAGTGAAAGATGTGATTTATTTGTAAACTTAAGATGTATGCAAGTTTTCAAAGACGCTTTGGCTTTGTATGTGGGAGGTGGAATCACAAAAGATTCTGATGTAGAAGATGAATATCAAGAAACAATTAATAAAGCGCAAACCTTGTTGAAGGTTTTAAGTTAATAGATAAGTTTCGATACGTTTAAATCAACTTTTTCTCCAATACCATTAATGTTAGCGCTTTCTGTCCATTGCCAATGAACAATGGCTTTGTCATTTAAATATTTTGGAGATCTAGAATAGGAAGCAATCCAAAATTTAGTTCTGGGAAATTTATGCCTGAATTTAGTAGTATAGAAATGATCAGAAGTATAGATGATAGGTCGTATTCCTATACTTTTTTCAACGGCATCTAACCATATTTTCATTTTTGCGATTAAATCTTCATCCGAAAAGCCTTCTAATTCCACGTCTAAAACGGGAGGAAGGTCTCCTTGTTTATAGGAGTAGTGTTTTAAGAAATGCTCAACTTGTGGCCAAGGGTAGCTTTTAGTTGCCATGAAATGATAGGCACCGTGTTTAATTTTTCGTTTTAATAGGGATCTGCGGTTGCGCTTCCATTGTGTGTCTACATGGGTTTTGCCTTCCGTAGCTTTGAGGTAAACAAAATTGACTTCAACATGGTTGTCAGTTTCAAAAACTTCGTCCCAATTGATTTTACCTTGGTGATGAGAAACATCAATACCGGTTGATGCATATCCAGAAGGTTCTTGTAGGTTGAACTTAAGGTAGTGGTAAGATTGTGGCTGAAGGTAAAAATACCCTGCTGTTGCAGTGAGTATAAGGATGAGGATGACCAGGAATTTTTTCACGTGATTAAGATAAAAAAAATGGCACAAAAAAACCCCGATTAAAAATCGAGGTTATTATAGTATCTATAAAGAGAATTCTCCTAGTTGAAAGATCTTTTTTCCTTGATACGAGCTGATTTACCAGTTCTCTCACGGAAGTAGAATATACGTGCTCTACGTACAGATCCTTTTTTGTTTACTTTGATCTCAGTAATGAATGGAGAAGCGATTGGGAAGATACGCTCAACACCAATGTTTCCAGACATTTTTCTGATTGTGAAAGTTTCGGTTGCTCCAGAACCTCTTCTCTGTAATACAACCCCTTGGAACTGCTGAATTCTTTCTTTACTACCTTCTTTAATACTGTAGCTTACTGTAATTGTATCTCCGGCACCGAATGCAGGAAATTCTTTCATTTCAACTAATTCGCTCTGAAGTTCTCTTATAATATCCATTACTCTTCTTTTTTCGTATTCCCAATTTTGGGGGTGCAATATTAATTAAAAAAGATGAAATATACTCCATTTCATCTCGGATTTTTTAATGTCGTGCAAAGATAGGGAATCTTTCCAGTTTATTCAAAGTATTTATATGATTTCTTTTAATTTATTTTGAAATAAGTACTTGGTAGCCACTCTTCAATTGCCAAATCCAGCGGATATCCTGAAATAACCTCTGTTGTGATGCTTTAAAAATCTATGTCTAACTTGAAAAGTTTTTTCAGCGTTTCCAGGTTAGGGTTTCGCTTCGCCATTTCTTCAAACCTATCTTTTCCAGTATACATTTTCTTCTTACTGTCTTCACTTTGATTTACAGCACACTTCATTTGTATGTCGTAGTTCTTTAATGAAGCTCTTAAGAATTGTACTAAATCTGCCTCGTGAGAACGCATGAATTCTAACTGTACTAAGTTGTCTACATGATGCGTGATGAGCATTTCCTCTTCGTTGAAATAAGGCTCATTTACCGTAAGGGCAGAGAAAAGTGTTTCGAGTCCGGCACTTTTTTGTTTAAAAGCAAACTGGCGCCAGTACATTTTTAAGTCGTCTAAACTAAATTCTTCTGTGGGTTTATTCGCACTTCCGTTTTGAAGATCTTTTTGCTTTTCTTCTTTTTGCTTACGCAATAATTCTTGAATCGATAAATTCCCATTCTTTAAATTCCCAGTAGGGGCAGAAAGAACTTTGGCTTCTTTTTTCTCAGCAAAAGACGCGAAAGATGGTGCTGTACTTGCTTTTTTTGGTGCGGGTGCTTTTCCTTTTTGATCTTGTCCTTTAAAAGGAATGATCTGAACAGGGTCAGTTAATCTTTTTTTTTTTCGAATTCGTTTTTAATAGAACACAATTGCATTAAGGCAAGCTCTACTAATAAACGTTGATTTTTTGCAGCTTTGAACTGAACATCTGCCTGAGAAAGTACGCCTAAACTTCTCAATACCATTTGCGCATCCCATTGATTGGCTTGGTCTCTGTATTTCTCCTTTACACTTTCTCCAACCTCTAAAAGTTCTAAAGTGTTAAGGTCTTTACAAACCAATAAATTACGCATGTGTTCAGAAAGTCCTACAATAAATTGGTGACCGTCAAATCCTTTGTTTAAGATATCGTTGTACAACATTAAGGC
>NZ_JAWWCF010000005.1:0-33982 GCF_033720595.1 Lishizhenia sp.
AACTTTTATGGGCGACAATAGAAGCCCAATGAAAGGTGCTGGTGTTGCTAACTTTATACTGAAGCGTAGAATGTATAGCGCGACCCCCGATTTTAAAGAGGGGGAAAGACACAATTAAATCTTATTTTTAAGGCATGAGAAAACTGTTAACGACCCTCTTCACCCTTCTTACACTGGTAAGCTTTGCCCAACCTAGTAAGCTACTGCCAGCACCTAAAATAAGCACCGTAGTTTCTACTGAGATATTCAATTTTGGTAAGGTATTTTTTACGGTAGAAAACCCTTCTCAACTTCAATTAATAGAAAGCTTAAACACCAACACGCAGAAGGTGAAGGTAAATAGCTTCACAACGGACGTGAATGCCTCTATCCTCATCCGCCCCAATTTCTTTTTACATGCTAATTACTACAAAGAAACAGCGGATAAAGACAGCTACACATTAGAAATAAAACAGGGAGAAATTCATCTGTACTATGACAGCGAAGCGGCTGCCTTTACGGGCTTTCAAAGTTTACTACAACTTATACAAATGAATGATGAGCATGAAATACTACTTCCAAAAGCACACATTTATGATTATCCTGACTATAGCTGGCGTGGGTTACATCTTGATTGTAGTAGACATTTCTTTAGCACAGATGAAATCAAAGATTTTTTGGCCACTATGGCACATTACAAATTCAATAAATTTCATTGGCATTTAACAGATGATCAGGGATGGCGAATAGCCATTAAAAAATACCCAGCATTAACAGGTATAGGTGCTTATAGAGATAGCACTAAAATTGGACATTTTAACGAATTCGAGAAAGGATACGAACATCAAAGGTACGGAGGTTTTTACACGCAAGAAGAAGTGAAAGACATTGTAAGTTATGCTACCAAGTTGCACATAGAGGTAATACCGGAAATAGAAATGCCCGGTCATGCGCGTGCGGCCTTAGCTGCATACCCCAAACTAGGCTGTTCGCAGGAAGAATTACCTGTAGCTTCAACCTGGGGTATCTTTAACGAAGTCTTTTGTTCTAAAAAACAAACCCTCAATTTTCTAAAAGATATAATTGATGAAGTAGCTCCGCTTTTCCCCTCTTCTTATTTCCATATAGGGGGAGATGAAGCGCCTAGCATACAACGAGAAGGGTGTAAACACTGTCAAAAAACAATCAAAAAACACCACTTACACAATGAACATGAAGTTCAGGGATACATCCTTAAAGAGATCAATCAACACCTTAAAAAACACAATAAAACTCTCATAGGTTGGGATGAAATTATAGAAAGTGGATTACCCGATGACTGCGCAGTAATGAGTTGGCGTGGGATGCAAGGAGGTATTAAAGCCGCTCAAGCAAAACACCCTGTAGTGATGTCGCCCACTACCTACTGTTATTTCGATTACTACCAATCTGATAATCCGAATGAACCTTTGGCTATCGGCGGGTATTTACCTTTGGAGAAAGTCTATCAATTCTCCCCCATTCCACCTTCTTTAGACTCCAGCTATCACCAATACATCCTAGGGGGTCAGGCTAACTTATGGACTGAATACATTCCAGACTTTGATCAATTGATGTATATGACCTATCCAAGAGCCTTGGCTTTAAGCGAAAAATTATGGAATAAAAGGGCTCCGAGTTATACGGAGTTTTTAGATAAAATCATAGACCATCAACTTCCCTACTTGGAAAGTCAAGGCATCCATTATTCAAAAGCCATTGCAGATGCCAACTTTATTTTAAAATCTGACAGCATGGGAAGTTTGAATGTTTCCGTAGTGAATCAAAACCCTTTACTCCCCACCATTACCAATTTTAGAAACATTAGCACAAGTAGTAAAACAAACTTCAAACTAACTTTACCAGAATACAAAATAGAAGACACCATTTACCTCTCCACTTATGCGGAAGGTATGGAAGACAGAGAGAAAGAAATTACCATTTATTTAAGCCAAAGTACAGGATGCACCATAGATAGTCTTACTCAACCCCACCCAAAATTTAACAACGGTGGAAGTTTTACTTTAGTAAATGGTGTATACGGTCGAAGACCTTGGAACGGCTCCGATTGGTTAGGCTACAGCGGTGATACCATAACTGCTATTTTCGATTTACAAGAAGAACGAGAGGTGTACAACCTACAATTGAGTTGTTTAAAAGCAGAAGGGAGCTGGATCTATTTACCAGAAAAAGTTAGTGTACTGGGCAGTAATGACAAGGTAAATTACCATACCATTAATTCCCCTAAGGTGACAGAAGAAATTACCCATGTTCAACTTTACAACTCCTATAGATATATTAAACTTGTAGTGATACCAAAGGATAAAATCCCCGCGGGTAATGAAGGAGCGGGTCAAAATCCTTGGACATTCATCGACGAAATAAAAATAACATGGAAATAGAATTGTGCGCAGCCAGTTATAGTTCAGCTTTAAAAAGCAATGGTCTTCCATTCAAAAGGGTGGAATTATGTGCTAATCTGGAACAAGGTGGAACTACCCCTTCTCCTGGAGCTATTGCCGCAACGGTAGAAAATGTTCATGCAGAATGTCATGTTTTAATTCGGCCACGCGTCGGGAATTTCAACTATTCTATGGATGAAATAATGGTGATGCAACAAGATATATTATTGGCCAAAAGTTTGGGTGCAAAAGGAGTAGTTTTCGGTGTTATGGATGATGATGATAGGTTCGACCTCAACAAAAATCTTCATTTACTCGAAGCTGCCGACGGATTAGCGTGTACCTTTCACAGGGCCATAGATAGTAGTCAAAACTACATGGAAGACATGCAATCCATTATCAACTGTGGTTTTCACAGGGTATTAACCTCTGGGGGAGGCAAAAATGTTGAAGAAGGCAAAGCGCAACTGAGCCTGCTAATGAATTCTCAACCTGAAATTGAAGTGATGATAGGTGGAGGCATCAACGCAGAGAATGTAAAAGAACTTTGCGACTACATACAGCCCAACGCTGTTCACTTCAGTGCCACGGATTGGGTGAAAGATGAGAGCAATAACATGTACTCCATGAATTATTTAGAAACTTCTCCTCAAAAAATGAAAGCTATACTAGCGAAAATTCAAGAGTAGATAATTAATACAACACCATGTACCAACTATTCAACAACTACTTGGAAGCTCATAAAAAAGGAAGTATCAACAGGTCCTATTACCGAGATAAGCTCCAATCGATGGGGAAAAACGAGGATACTATCCACGTACTTTTAGATCAATTTGCATTTGATGCTGAATTATTGTCATCTTATCCAAAACAAAAAAAGAAAGCAAAACGGCTCTTTTTTACCTCACTTGTTTTTTTACTTCTTTTTGTTTCACTTTTATTATTCAATACTAGATTTAGTATAATCAACAATCATTCACAAATGACAAGTGCTTTCGTTCTAGCCATCCCCATTTACGGAATAACCAGAGCAATCTTCTCCTTACGTATTATCAAGAAAAGCACAAACCGTATATTGCATAAGTGGAAGAATTTTTAACACATCACTAGTGCGCGATTGTATCGCACCTTGCACTCCATTCTCCATCCACCAGCTAGTGCGCGATTGCATCGCGCTTTACTCAAACTCCATACTGATTTTTTGTTGCCATATCAATAGACTTCTTATTTTTGTCTTTCTATAAATACAAGAAGAATGAAACGTACGAAAATCGCAACATTGTTGAGCGCTCCAGAGGTGAACGCTGAGGTATTGATCAAGGGATGGGTAAGAGCATTTAGAAGTAATCGCTTTATCCAAGTGAATGATGGATCAACAATCAATAATATCCAAGCTGTTGTAGATTTCGAAAATTTCGACGAGGCAATTTTAAAGCGTGTTACTACAGGTGCCTCTGTAGCAATTACAGGTACTTTGGTTGAGTCTCAAGGAGCTGGACAAGCGGTTGAAATTCAAGTAAAGGAGGTAGAAGTTTTAGGTGAAGCAAACCCAGACGAGGTTCAAAAAACGGTAATGCAACCTAAAAAACACTCTTTAGAGTTCTTGAGAGAACAGGCACATTTACGTTTTAGAACGAATACATTTGGTGCAGTTTTCAGAATCCGTCACGCGGTTTCTTTTGCCATCCATTCTTACTTCAACAAAGAAGGATTTTACTACTTACACACACCTATCATCACTGGATCTGATGCAGAAGGTGCAGGTGAAATGTTTAAGGTAACGACTTTCGAACCCAACAATACTCCATTAAATGAAGCAGGTGAAGTTGATTACACAGAAGATTTCTTTGGAAAACCAGTGAACTTAACCGTATCTGGTCAGTTAGAAGCAGAATTAGGAGCTACAGCTTTAGGTCAAGTGTATACTTTCGGACCTACATTTAGAGCTGAAAACTCAAACACATCTCGTCACTTAGCAGAATTCTGGATGGTAGAACCAGAGGTTGCGTTTAATGATTTGAACGACAACATGGATCTTACAGAAGATTTCTTAAAGCACATTTGTAACTACGTGTTAACAAACTGTGCAGACGATTTAGATTTCTTAGCGAAGCGTGAAGCTGATGCTGACAAAATGAAACCTGCTGCTGAGAGAAATGAAATGGGATTAAAAGAGCGTTTAGAATTTGTTGCCAACAACGATTTCGAGCGCATCACATATACAAGAGCTATTGAAATTTTACGTAACTCTAAGCCGTACAAGAAAAAGAAATTCAAGTACGAGGTAGAATGGGGTACTGACTTACAGTCGGAACACGAGCGTTTCTTAGTGGAGAAAGAATTTAAAAAGCCAGTAATCATCACAGATTACCCAGCATCATTCAAAGCCTTCTACATGCGTAACAACGACGGATGTGAAGAAGGAAAGCAAACCGTTGCTGCAATGGACGTTTTATTCCCAGGAATTGGAGAAATCGTAGGAGGATCTCAGCGTGAAGAAAGACTCGATGTATTGAAACAAAAATGTGCTGATTTCGATATTCCAGAAGAGCACGTATGGTGGTATTTAGATACGCGTAAGTTCGGAACGGTTCCTCACGCAGGTTTTGGCCTAGGATTTGAGAGGATGGTGATGTTCGTAACAGGTATGAGCAACATTAGAGACGTAATTCCTTTCCCAAGAACTCCGCAGAACGCAGAATTTTAAAAGAAAAGCAGAATTATTTCGGAGAAAAAACGTAAATTTTACTTCAGAATATTAGAGCATGGCATTAAAACAATCCCTATCACAAAAGCTTGAACAGCGTTTATCGCCGCAGCAAATTCAATTGATGAAATTGTTGCAGGTTCCGACCATGGAACTCGACGCAAGAATTAAGCAAGAAATTGAGGAGAATCCAGCGCTCGAAGAAGGTAAAGAAGAAGTAGAAGACGATTTTTCTAACGAACAAGATACAGAGTACGACGACAACAACAACGACGATAATGATTTCGATATCAACGATTATTTGTCAGACGATGAGCCTTCGTACAAAACTAAAACATCCAACAAGGGAAAGGATGACGATGAAACATCCGTTCCCTTGTCTTCTGGGTCTTCGTTTCAAGAACGACTCAAAGAACAATTACACCTCCGCAATTTAAGTGACGACGATTACATGATCGCCGAAACCCTTATTGGAAACCTTGATGATGCAGGATATTTAGAAAGAGATTTAGAAGCCATCGTAGATGATTTGGCTTTTTCTCAAAATATCATGACCACTGAAGAGGAACTTGAAAAGTTACTGGAGGTAATTCAAGATTTAGACCCAGCAGGTGTTGGTGCCAGAGATTTGCAAGAATGTTTATTACTACAAATCAATAGGCGTCAGAATGGAGATATCACAAGATACACGGCCAAGAAAATTTTGGAAGACCATTTTGAAGAATTCACCAAGAAGCACTACAAGAAAATATTAAAGAAACTTGAGATTAACGACGATGACCTCAAGGCGGCGATAGATGAAATCATACGCCTCAACCCTAAACCGGGAGGTTCATTAAAAAGTTCATCGAAATCTTTAGAACAAGTAACCCCTGATTTCATTATTACAGAACAGGACGGTAAACTTGAATTAGCCCTACACGGTAGAAATGCTCCAGATTTGAAAGTGAGTAGAAGCTACGAGAAAATGTTGCGTAACATTTCAGAAGGAGCAAAATTGAGCAAGTCTGACAAAGAAGCTGTTACTTTCGTAAAACAGAAGTTAGACTCAGCCAAATGGTTTATTGATGCCATAAAACAGAGACAAAACACACTATATTCTACGATGCACGCCATCATGAATTACCAATATCAATACTTCTTAACAGGGGATGAAACAGAGCTCAAACCTATGATTTTGAAGGATATTGCAGAAATCGTAAACCTTGATATTTCTACGATTTCTCGTGTTGCCAATTCTAAATATGTACAAACACCTTATGGTGTGAAGCTATTGAAGTACTTCTTCTCAGAGAGCTTATCTACAGATTCTGGAGAGGAAGTCTCTACGCGTGAAGTAAAAAGTATTTTATCTGATGCGGTAAATAATGAGAACAAGCGTAAACCTTTGACCGACGAAAAATTAGCTCAACTCCTCAAGGATAAAGGTTATAACATCGCTCGAAGAACCGTGGCAAAATATAGAGAACAATTAAATATTCCAGTTGCACGATTAAGAAAAGAACTCTAGTGAAATTTCTATCCAAAGTCGCATCAATTATATTTCTACCGCTCTTCATGCCGTTGTATGGATTGCTGCTAACGCTTTACATACCCAGTGTGCCTGAGAATTTCTATGCACGCTACTCCCTCTTTTATCTTAACCCAGAAATTAAAACAAGCTTTTTAAGTTTGTTTACCATATTTACTATTCTCGCTCCCGGACTTTCACTTCTGATGTTGCGCTTGAATAAAACGGTGAGTTCACTGGGGTTAGAAGACAAGGAAGAACGCAAGTACCCTATTGCCATTACAGCCTTTTATTTCTTTTTGATGTATGGTTTTCTAATGTATCAACAGCAAGGAAATATTCCCGAAGTTCTAATCGCAACAAGTTTAGGAGGATTTTTAAGCGCTGTGATGTGCTTGATCATTACCCGCTGGACCAAGATTAGTTTACACGCAATGGGGGTAGGATCTTTACTCGGATTCATTATTGCATACTTTCAATCACAGTCGTACTTCGAAATGAATATCGTTTATTTCGTTATCCTCATGGGGATAATAACAACTACATCACGACTAATACTCAACAAACACACACTAAAACAAATTGGACTCGGATACGGTCTTGGATTTTTTGTGCAACTATTGACTATTTTCCTATATTCACAAGTATAAAATTTCGACTATGAAGCGTTTCATTAAAAATACTATTGCCATTTCTACAGTGGCTTTAACGCTATCGGCATGTGGTAGCAGTGGTGGTGGATTCAATTTATTCACCATAGATCAAGACAAAGAATTAGGAGCTCAGGTAGCTGCAGAAATAGATGCAAACCCAGCAGAATATCCAGTTTTAGATAGTGCTTCTCATCCAAAAGCATATCAATACTTATATGAGATGAGAGATAAAATCTTAAACTCTGGAGCGGTACAACACAAGGATGATTTTGGTTGGAGATTACGTATTATACACGATGACAATACCTTAAACGCATTTTGTACTCCAGGTGGTTACATCTATGTATACACTGGACTTATGAAATATCTCGATGCTGAAGATCAATTAGCAGGTGTAATGGGACACGAAATAGGTCACGCAGATTTACGACACTCTACCCGTCAAATGACCAAACTATACGGTGTTCAATTTTTATTAGATGTTGTAGCGGGTAACAGAGATGCTATTAAGCAAATCACTGCAGGGTTAATTGGTTTAAAGTTTTCTCGTTCACACGAAACAGAGGCTGATGAAGCATCTGTGAAGTACTTATGTCCAACAGATTATAATGCAGCCGGTGGAGCTTCTTTCTTTGAGAAGTTACAAGAAGAAGGAGCAGGTGGAACACCTGAATTTTTAAGCACTCACCCATCGCCAGCTAATCGTATTGAAGAATTCCACAACACGAAAACAACCCTAGGTTGCACAGGTGATAAAGATTACAAAACTGAATATCAGCGCATGTTAAGCACATTGCCTTAGTATAATACACCTTATTTGAATCCCGATGAATAACTTTTCATCGGGATTTTTTATTTTCATTAAACTTCCAAATTCATTGAATTCTTGAACCTTTCAATTGTTGAATTCTTAAATCTTGATTATCTTGCCCGCCTAAACTAAAAAACTCATGCGCGTTACCCTTGAAAATGGTAAAACTATAGACCTTTCAAAAGGTCTTGACATCTCTATAACCTTAACCAACAGTGAAGAAAATCCTAGAGCATGGTATGTAAAGCCTCCGCGTTTTGAACCTGTTATGGAAAATGGTTGGGTTGGAGAAGTGGCACAAGGTGGCGCTGTGAACTTTAGGGACATCTATTTTAACCCACACGGACACGGCACTCATACCGAATGTTTAGGTCATATTACCCAAGAAATTTATTCTGTAAATGAACGCCTGAAGGAATTTTTCTTCAAGGCAAAAGTCATTTCTATAACACCAAAGGAGATCCAAAATGGCGATGATATTGACCATGTTGTTCAATATGACGATATGAAAAACGCCCTGGGTACTGAACAAATAGACGCAGTAGTTTTGCGTACACTTCCGAATACAGAAGAAAAAAAACACCAAAACTACTCAAGTACCAACCCTCCATATTTAGACAAAAGTATTGTTGACTTGTTTGATGAATTAGGAGTAAAACACTTCTTACTTGACTTACCGAGTGTAGATAGGGAGAGCGATGGTGGAGCATTGGCTTTTCACCACAAGTTCTGGAATGTTCCGGAAAATCCAAATCACGAACGTACCATTACGGAAATGATTTATGTTGATAATCACATCACTGACGGAGAATACATACTCAACCTTCAGGTTGCTCCTTTTGACAATGACGCATCTCCTAGTAGACCTGTTCTTTATGCCTTTGAATAAAGTAGATGTTTGAGAAAAAAAGAAATCTGAAACTCAATAAGTTATTAGATTAAAATAAAATGACTATATTTGCATAAGTTTTATTGAAAATTTGTAGAACGAGGGGACGAAAGTCCCCTCTTTTTGTATCGATATGATTAGTGAAAAAATTGTAAGAGAGCTCGCAGAAGAGCGTATTGCTGAACTAGACAAGGGATTGTTTATTGTGGACATTAAGATTAGTTCTTCTAATCAAATTAATGTTTTAATAGACTGTGCTGAAGGAAGTGTAGCAATCAACGATTGCATTTCAGTTTCGCGTAACATTGAGCACAACTTAGACAGAGAGGAGCAAGATTTTGAATTGAGCGTTTCTTCGCCAGGTTTGGATCAACCTTTAAAAATGGTTCCTCAATACATCAAAAATATTGGTCGAGAAGTTAAAGTAAAACTCAACGATGAAAACGGAAAGTTAGAAGGTCTATTAAAAGCAGCTGACGACAACGGAATCATTGTAGAAACTACGCGCAAAGAACGCATAGAAGGAAGAAAGAAAAAAGAAACGATTGTAGAGGAACACGCTTTACAATACGCGGATATAAAGGAAACAAAAATTGTAATTTCATTTAAATAGAAGCAAAATGGATAGCTTAAATTTGATTGAATCATTTTCTGAATTCAAGGAATTCAAGAATATAGATAGACAAACAATGATGCACGTTCTTGAGGACGTGTTTAGAACGATGTTGAAGAAAAAATTCGGAACAGACGAGCACTGTGACGTAATTATCAATATCGATAAAGGTGACTTCGAAATTTGGGTAAACAAAGAGATTGTTCCAGATGGAGAGGTTGAAGATGAAAACATAGAAATCGCTTACTCTGAAGCTGTTAAGATTGAGCCTGACTTTGAAGTAGGTGAAGAAGTTTCTGAAGAAATGAAATTCATGGATTTCGGAAGAAGAAACATCTTATCTTTACGTCAGAACTTGATTTCTAGAATTTTAGAATTAGAAAAAGATCACTTATACAAGGTTTACAAAGACAGAATCGGAGAAATCGTTACTGGAGAGGTTTACCAAGTATGGAAAAAAGAGATCTTGGTATTGGATGATGAAGGTAACGAATTGTTATTACCAAAATCAGAACAAATTCCATCTGACTACTTCAAGAAAGGTGAGACGTTGAGAGCAGTTGTTGCGAAAGTGGACATGCGTAACTCAAGTCCAGTTATTATCCTTTCTAGAACTGCTCCAGAATTCTTAGAGCGTTTGTTCGAATTGGAAGTTCCTGAAGTATTCGACGGATTGATTACAATTAAGAACATTGAGCGTGCACCAGGTGAAAGAGCGAAAGTTGCTGTTGAGTCTTACGACGACAGAATTGACCCTGTTGGAGCATGTGTGGGTATGAAGGGATCTCGTATTCACGGTATCGTGAGAGAGTTAAGAAACGAAAACATTGACGTTATTAACTACACAACGAACCCTCAATTATACATCCAAAGAGCATTGTCTCCAGCAAAAATTTCTAACATCGAATTAAACGATGAAGAAATGAGAGCTGACGTTTACTTGAAGCCAGACCAAGTTTCATTGGCTATCGGTAGAGGTGGACATAACATTAAATTAGCAGGTCGCTTAACTGGATACGAAATTGACGTATACAGAGAAGGAGCTGAAGATATAGAAGATGTAGACTTAGAAGAGTTTGCAGATGAAATCGACTCTTGGATCATTGATGAATTGAAAGAAATTGGTTGCGATAGCGCCAAGTCAGTTCTTGAGCTAAGTGTTGAAGAATTAGTGAGTCGTACAGATTTAGAGGAAGAAACTATCAAAGAAGTTTTCAAAATATTGGAATCAGAGTTTGAATAGATAGGAAACACTTCTAACTTTGTCATCAGAAAAATGAATAAACCGTAACAAAAACGGGAATTAATTCGTAGTTTATCTACGTAATAAAAAAAATACAAGAAGGACTTTTTATATGGCCGGTAAAGTAAAAAGATTAAGTAAAGTAGCAAGAGAGTTAAACGTCGGGATTTCTACCATCGTAGATTTCTTGGGTACTCAAGGTGTGGAGATTGATTCAAATCCCAACACTAAAATTAGCCCTGAGCATTTCGATAAGCTGAGTGAGCAATTTGCTGCAGACCAATCATTGAAAGAAGCAGCGAATAAAACTGCTTTAAAACGCGAAAAGCGTGAAACAATTACACTTGCTTCAAACACAAAACCTGAAGCAAAAGAGCAAAAAGATGAAGAGGACAACGTTGATGTCCACGAAACTATTGCTAAGGTGAAATCTGAAGAACAGAACACTCCTGAAACTCCTAAAGTGGAAGAAACTCCTGCTCCGGCCGAAAAGGAAGTTGTCAAAACTGAGGAAGTAAAAGAGGTGAAGAAAGAAGAGGAGCCAGCTGCGGAAGAAGCAAAAAAAGAAGAAGACAAAAGTCCTCAGATCACTAAAGAAGATTCTAAAACTTTAGGTGGTGGAGATATGAAAGTCCAAGTTTTGGGTAAAATAGATTTAGGATCTATCAATACCAAAACAAGACCAGATAAAAAGAAAAAGGGAGAGAAGAAACCTTCAAACAAGAAGGAAGAGTCTCAATCTACTCCAACTCCGAAAAAAGAAACTTCTAAGCCAGCTCCAAAACCTGTAGCGAAGTCTACACCAACAAAAGCTGACACTCCGAAGGAAACTCCAAAAGAGAACAAACCGAAGGAAAAAGAGGCAGTTGAAACGATCAAGGTTGAACGTAAGAAGTTATCAGGACCAACAGTTGTAGGGAAAATTGAACTTCCTGTTGAGAAAAAGAAAACTTCTAACTCAGATAACAAACGTAAGCGTAAGCGTATTAAGAAGGTTGATGTAAACAAACAAGCTTCTAAAAACCCGAACGATAAGCGTAAACCGGGTGGTGCTAACGCCAACAAGAAAGGAAGAGGTAAGAAAAAGGTTGAAAAACCACAAGTTACCGAAAAAGATATCCAAAAAGAAATCAAGGAAACCCTTGCTCGTCTTTCTGGAGGTGGTAAATCAAAAGGTGCTAAAAACCGTCGTGCTAAAAGAGACTCTATCGCTCAAAAGAGAGAGATGGAAGAAATGGCAGCAGAAATGGAAAAAGGTATCTTGAAGTTGACAGAATTCGTAACGGTTTCTGAATTAGCTTCAATGATGGATGTACAATCAACGCAGGTAATCTCTGCTTGTATGTCACTCGGTATCTTCGCATCTATTAACCAACGTTTGGACGCAGAAACAATTTCTATTGTTGCCTCTGAATTTGGTTACGAAGTTGAATTCGTTTCTGCCGAAGTACAGGATGCAATCCCTACGGTAGAAGACAACGAAGAAGACTTAGAAGATAGACCTCCAATTATTACAGTAATGGGTCACGTTGACCACGGTAAGACATCTTTACTGGATTACATTAGAAATGCAAACATCGTAGAAGGTGAAGCCGGAGGAATTACACAGCACATTGGTGCCTACTCAGTAGTTCGTCCAGATGGTAAGAAATTAACTTTCTTAGATACACCAGGTCACGAAGCCTTTACAGCGATGCGTGCGCGTGGTGCTCAAGTTACCGACGTTGCAATTATTATTGTTGCAGCAGATGATGACGTGATGCCACAAACAAAAGAGGCGATTTCTCACGCACAAGCAGCTGGAGTACCAATGGTATTTGCAATCAACAAGATTGACAAACCAGGTGCTAACGCAGATAAGATTCGTGAGCAATTATCTCAAATGAATATCTTGGTAGAAGATTGGGGTGGTAAATACCAGGCTCAAGAAATCTCTGCTAAGAAAGGTCAGAACATCGAAGAATTACTTGAAAAAGTAATCTTAGAAGCCGAATTATTAGAATTAAAAGCGAACCCAAATAAAAACGCTACAGGTACAGTAATTGAATCTTCTCTTGATAAAGGAAAAGGTTACATCACGAACATGTTAGTAGAAGCGGGTACTTTGCGTATAGGAGATGTGATCTTAGCAGGTCGTCACTCTGGTAGAGTTCGAGCAATGCATAACGAAAAAGGACAAGAGCTTAAAGAAGCTGGTCCATCTACTCCGGTATCTATCTTAGGTATCAATGGAGCTCCATCAGCAGGTGATAAGTTCCACGTGATGGACGATGAAAGAGAAGCGCGTTCTATTGCTACGAAAAGAGAGCAGTTATACAGAGAACAAGGATTGCGTACGCAGAAACACATCACCTTGGATGAAATTGGTAGACGTTTGGCTATCGGTGACTTTAAGGAATTAAACGTTATTGTTAAAGGTGACGTTGATGGATCTATCGAAGCACTTTCTGACTCATTATTGAAGTTATCAACGGAAGAAATTCAGGTAAACATCGTTCACAAAGCGGTTGGTGCCATTACTGAAGCCGACGTTAACTTAGCGAGTGCATCAGATGCTATCATTATTGGTTTCCAAGTTCGTCCTCAAGCATCAGCGCGTAAGTTGGCAGAGGCAGAACAAATAGATATCAGACTTTACTCTGTAATCTACAAGGCAATCGATGAATTGAAACAAGCCATGGAAGGAATGTTATCTCCAGATATTAAAGAGGAGATTACAGGTTCTGCAGAGGTAAGAGAAACATTCAAGATTACGAAAGTGGGTACAATTGCCGGATGTTACGTATTAGATGGTGTCATCAAGCGTAACTCTAACATCCGTATCATTAGAGATGGTATTGTAATCTACACAGGTGCTCTTGGATCATTGAAACGTTTCAAAGACGATGTGAAAGAAGTGAAAAACAACTACGAATGTGGATTGAACATTGAGAAATACAACGATATTAAAGTTGGTGACATTGTTGAAGCTTACGAAGAAGTTGAGGTAGCTAGAAAGCTGTAATCACAACATTATAATTGAAAGGGATTGTATTCGTACAATCCCTTTTTTTGTACCTTTAATAAACGACTTTTACACTACAAGGTAGACACTCTATTAAAGAAAATTAGAACATTAACTTCGTTAAAAACTATCAGTATGAAACGAATATTATTAGCGGGCCTTACATTGACTTTAGCCCTAATTTCTTGTAAAGACCAGGAAATAGAAAAACACTTGAACGAAATCACAAAGATGGAAACCAGTGTAGACAACATAGAAGCGCGTATGGCTGCTATTCCAGATGATTCTAACGGAATCATGGTATCTACAGTTAGAAACGATTTATTGACCATTAAAAAGCACTACACCGGTCCAGATACCACAAACATTGCTTTAGGCAGTATGTTGACGAAATACAAATCTGTAAGAAAGACGATAGGTAAAGCCACTAAAATGAAAACAAAGGTTGAAAAGGCCTTACCCGAAGAACGTGAACAGTTAAAAAATCTTCAACACGACATTACCGAAGGTGTAAATAATAGAGAAGAATATCCACTGTATGTGATGAAGGAAAAAACAAATGTTGCCCAACTCGATACAATGTCTCTACTTTACGAACGTTCTATTACGGAGACTCGAAATATTTATTATACCTTAAAGCCAAAAGTTGACTCCTTAATTTCAACCTTAGAATTTTAAACATGAAATTTACGCTAATCTTATTTTCTCTACTTTTTTGTCTGACAATTTACGGTCAGGAAACGGATTATAAATTAGCTGAATATTATTACAATAAGGGAGAGTTAGAAAAAGCTCTCCCCTACTTTGAAAAGGTTTACCAGCAAGATCATCGCAGTTTTATCTTTGATAAACTCCTGATTTGTACCCAAGAAATTGAAGGAGAGAAAGCAGGAATCAAACTGCTGAAAGAACAAATTGAATATTATCCTAATGACTTTAACTATCCCGTTCAACTTGGAAAACTTTACGAGGAATTAGGGGATCAAAAATCTGCCGATAAAATCTATGAAGACCTCATAGAAAACAATCCACAACGTAGTACCAACATCATCAATTTAGCTACAGCTTTTAGAGGTATGAACAAACCTTTATTAGCGCTAGAAGTTTTGGAACGCGGAAGAAAATCTTTAGGTAACACCTACCCCTTACATTTCCAGTTTGCACAAGTTTACAGTGATTTAGACCGCAAGGAAGACATGGTAAACGAATACATTACTCTACTCGACTACAACGAGAGGATGCTTCATACCGTATGTAATGTTCTGCCCCGCTATATAGATTTTGAGAACAAAACAGGAGATGATGTACTTTTATTGAAAAGGCTATTACTCGAAAATATTCAAAGGAGTCCAAACACTACATCTTACTCTGATTTACTTATCTGGACCTTCATCCAAACCAAAGAATTTAATGCAGCTTACATACAAGCAAAAGCTTTAGACAAAAGAACCAAGAGTCAAGGTGAAAAAGTTTTAGAAATGGGGACGATAGCCCTGAACAACAAAGCATACACTGAGGCTAGAAAAGCTTTTCAGTATGTACTAGAACTTGGACCAAATGCACCTTATTACTACCAAGGGGAATACTATTTCCTTCAAACCTCGTTTTTAGAGATTACAGAAAACAAAATTTATAATAAAGAACAACTAACAGAAACTGTCAATGCGTACAAGGCTTCAATTGTTCGCATCGGATACAACAAACAGGTTATTCCTATTGCTTTAGATTTAGCACATATCCTAACGTATTATTCACAAGACGAAATAGCGGCTAAAGCTTTATTGGAACGCACACTACATATAGAGGGCATTCGAGGAAAAGACTTAGCTGAGGTAAAAATGGCACTTGCCGATGTATTGGTTATTCAAAATGACATTTGGGAAGCTTCTCTACTCTACATGCAAGTAGAAAGTGAATTTAAATTTGAAACCATAGGAGCTAAAGCTAAATTTAAAAATGCGCAAGTATTCTACTATGCCGGAGATTTTCAATGGGCACAATCTCAATTAAAAGTTTTGAAACAGTCTACCTCAAAATTAATTGCTAATGACGCGCTAGAACTCTCTTTACTCATTACAGATAATTTAGGTTTGGATAGTAACTATACTGCCATGCGACAATTCGCTAATGCAGATTTACTCCTCGCCCAACACAAGTATGAGGAAGCTTTTGGAAAATACGACTCTATTCTCAAGTTTCTTCCTTTCCACGGCCTTGCAGACGAAGTGCTATTGCGTAAAGCTAAAGCCTATGAAGAATTACAAGACTGGGATAAAGCCATCGAAGCCTTAGAACTTATCACAACAAAATATAACGGCGATATTCTAATGGACAATGCTTTGATGGAATTGGGGATCATTTATGAAAATCATAAAGGTGATAAAGCCAAAGCAATGGAGTATTACCTGCGTTTAATGAAAGAACATAAAGGAAGTTTATTTGTAACGGAAGCGAGAAAAAGATATCGTAAGTTACAAGCAGAAAGTACTACTTAACTAAAAGCTCTCCAAACTTGATCCGCAAGCTGCTTAAGCTCCTGCTTACCTTTCCAAAGAAAAAGGCCTTTTGCGTTTTCAACCTGTTGATGTACTCTTTCATTTTCGAAGTAAAAATTCTTCTCTACATTCATCAAAACACTAGCATTTTGACAATTTTCACCTTGGAAAATATCTTGTCGTAAATACATCAAATTCCCAGCTACAAAAAGTATTTCTATTTGTTCTACCGAATTGGGTCCCATCCGAAAACAACCTACTACTCGTGCAATAGAATTATCTGGTAAATGCTCTACCTCAAAACTTCTACCTTCTATTTTTATTTCAGTGGTTATGGGATGCTGCGTAAACAATGAGAGAACTGCAGCGTTTACTTTATCTATCAGTTCTTCCTTAGAGGGAACTGTAATTTCATCCAAACTGTAAGTTTCTGCGTAAGTATTCGTCGAAGAAGTAGGACTTGAACATCCTATCAACGCAATACAACACAGAAAAACAAACTTATGGTTCATGATATTAATTGAGTCATTAAAAATAACAAATAGATGATGATGAAGCCTTTTCTTAAAAATATTTTGGTAGGATTCCCCCTACTATTTTTGACTTTACCTATTGCATGCAGTAATCAAGTACAGCAAGGTTCTGCAGAAAAGACAAACAAGGAGGTAAATAATACGGAGCAGGAAAACTTGGATGACTTACAAGTAGCTTATTTCGCCAGTGGATGTTTTTGGTGTGTAGAAGCCGTTTTTCAATCTGTAAAAGGAGTTGAAGAAGCAGTATCTGGATATGCAGGAGGAAGTGCAGCGACAGCAACTTACCCACAAGTGAGCTCAGGTAAAACCAAACACGCAGAAAGCGTTATGGTGTACTATGATTCAACAGAAATTTCTTACGAGACATTGCTTACTGTATTTTTTGATTCACACGATCCAAGTACGCTAAATCAACAAGGTCCAGATAGAGGTACCCAATACAGGAGTGAGATATTTTACTCCTACCCTTACCAACAAGAAAGCGCTACCGCATTTATCGATAGTTTGTTGGAGAACAAAGTTTACGACCGTGTAACAACCTTAGTGGAACCCTTTGAGGCCTTTTATCCAGCCGAAGATTATCATCAGGAATACGAAAGGAAACACCCCAATAACCCATATGTAAAATCAGTATCGATTCCACGCTTGAATAAATTTAAGGCCAAACACCCCGAATTATTAAAAACTGAAGAACATTAACAAAAAAAGTCCGAGCTATTTGCTCGGACTTTTATATTTCATTAAACAGCTATGACTATGCCTTTAACTTTTCAATTAAAGCAGTCGTAGAGTATCCTTCTTCTAATTCAATCGTTTCAACGCTACCTCCATTGGCTCTTACTTCTTTAGAACCTACGATGTACGTTTTTGCTGTTTCATCTGTTTCTTCAGCATCGTAATCAGCGCCTTTCGCTAAAATGTGTGGATTTAATTCGTTAATTAAATTGATAGGCGTCTTCTCATCAAATAAAATCACTAAATCAACAAATCCTAGTGCAGCTAAAACTGCAGCTCTATCCATTTCAGTATTGATGGGTCTATCCTCTCCCTTACCTTGCGCTTTTACGCTTGCGTCAGAATTTAAACCAATTACTAAACGATTACCAAGGCTAGCAGCCTTTGCCAAATAACTGATATGACCTTTGTGTAAAATATCAAAACACCCATTTGTAAAAACAATCTGCCTAGGAGTAAGCCTCCAAATTTCCAATCGTTTTTTAGCTTCTTCTACACCTACTACTTTATGCATCAACGCTGCATATCTATCTTTCATTTCTAGCATCTTGTTCTACTTTTTTAAATTTTCTGGGTATTACTATAAAGGAAATTAATCCTAGGATGATCATCATTAAAGTTTGTGAACTCCAAATCAACATTCCAAGTGCTTCTCCAACACCTTTTGCACTATCGCCCAATTGTTGACCTAAATAAAAATTCACTACGATACCTACCAACAAAGGGTAAGCACCTATACCTCCATTTGTAAAGGCTATTCCTACCGTACCTGCGATAAAACCAATTAACAAACCGCTCATTGGAAAGTTACTTGTTTCTGGCAATGCATAAAAGCAAATCGCAAAAAAGATAATGTAGTTAATCCAAATTAGAACGGTATGGAAAATAAAGGCTACAGGATTTTTTGATTTAAAAATTCCAAAAACACCTGTAATGACCTCTTTTACAAAATTGACAAACTTATTCTTAAACTTTTCATTTTTAAACCAAAGCACCAAAAAGGTAATTAATCCTAAAACAGCAGCACCCCCTAAAACATACATCCAAGGGAAGCCTTTTTCACCTTCAGCAACAGGTGGGTTTACTATGCTATTTTTAATAATGATTAACTCCTCACCACTCATGCTAATCGTTAAAAGCACCACAATACCCAACATCACCAAATCAAAAACACGTTCGGCAATAATAGCTCCGAATGTTTTCGAAAAAGGAACGTTTTCACTCGAATACAAAGCTCCTGCCCTTGCAGGCTCACCTGCTCTAGGAATCAATAGATTAATCAAATATCCTATCATCATTGAATGATATCTATTCGAAAACTTGGTTTTATACCCCAGTGGTTCGAGTAAATATTTCTGACGCCAAGCCCTTGATAAATGACTGGCCATTCCAAAAAATAAGGAAAGAATAATCCAGAAATAATCCGCTTCATCGATTACACGATAAAACTGTGATTTTGCTTGTTCATCCATTGCATCATAGAAATACCACATTAAGTATACTCCAATGAGTAAGGGAAGAACAACTTTGATAATTTGGGTTATAGTTTTTTTCAAATGGTTGAAGTTTTAGTCTAGCATATTGGTTTCTTCATTGGGGAAACAAAGTTGTGGTTTAAAGCTTTTTGCATCCTCAAAGTCCATGTAGGCATATCCAATAATAATCACTAAATCTCCAGGTGCTACTTTACGTGCTGCTGGTCCATTTAAACAAATCACTCCAGATTTTCTATCACCTTTAATCACATAAGTTTCGATGCGTTCACCATTGTTTATGTTTACAATTTGAACTTTTTCACCCTCTATCAGGTTCGATGCATCCATTAAGTCTTCATCAATCGTTATACTTCCGATGTAATTTAAATCGGCTTGTGTAACCTTTACTCTGTGAATTTTAGACTTAACTACTTGAACTTTCATATCCATTTCTCTTTCAACTTATTCGCTTTTTGACCAGCGAAAGTTCTGTGACTTCATTTCTAATGTTACCCAGAACCTATTTTTATTTCCTCAATAAATCCGGTGCAAATTTAATGATACTTATTTATATATTGGAGAAGGTTGTTTGTCAGATTCTATCTATAACCTAAAACTTTATTGCTACACGCTCTCATTAGGGCATGATTTAGGTAAAGAAATACAAATAAACAAGACTCGTAAGTACGATAAAAACACAGAGCATTCCTATGGCCAGTAACCTTAAAACACCTTTTTGTTTGGTCATATCAGCCACATGCATATCCTGCACTTTAATTTTCTTAAAACACTCACAATTTCTCAGAAATAAAAGAGTTTCGAAGAATATAAAGGTAAGCACTGCAGAACAAATAACAATTGATCCCACGGTTATCCAAACCGCATGGGTATCAGCATGCTCAATTACACTGAGCATTTCCTTATCCATTTGAAGCTTATGGCTATCAAATCCTTCTATTGGCGGAATAATATAATTCGTAGTAGACATTGATGAATAAACCGTTTCGCAAATTGACACCCTAAATAAATGAATGAAGGATATCCCCAAGCGTATATTATTTACAGATATTTAACAAAGGTAATTGATTTATAACACTCCATTTCTATAATTTACTAAATACTATTATTTGTGGATGAATGGTTAACGAGATCCTCATGCAGCGCTCGGAAGGAAACCCTCAAAATGTCGATCAACGGAAATCAAGAGTACTTTACCAAGTGCAGAAAAGGACAATATATTGTCTTTCTCTTGCTTTAATAAAGCATAGAGCAGAAGAAATCCCTATTTTTGCAGCATGATTTTATACAACGTAACAGTAAGTTTAGATGTAGCCGTTGAAAATGCATGGTTAAAATGGATGCGTGAAAAACACATCAACGATGTATTGGATACGGGTTGTTTTATTGAAGCTCGTTTATCTAGAGTAAACGGTGAAGAAGAAGGTGGTGTTACCTATGCCATTACTTATTTTTCTCCTTCAGTTGATTTATACAATCAATATCAAGACGAACATGCTCCTGTATTACAACAGGAACACACTGAATTGTTTGCTGGTAAATTCGCAGCGTTTAGAACAATTTTGAACGTAATCGAAGAATTCAAACGTTAAGTAACATATGTCAGTTAAAGCAAAAAAACATCTCGGACAACACTTTCTTACCGATAAAAATATTTGTAGAAAGATTTCTGATCAATACCAAAAACACCAAGATTGCACACGCGTTTTGGAAATTGGTCCGGGTATGGGTGCTTTAACCGATTTTTTACTCCAACGTGGCGATTTAGAGGTTCATGTGATGGACATTGATTTAGAGTCTATACGCTACCTCGAAGAAAACTTTGAAGCGCTTGGAGATAGAATCTACGATAAAGACTTCTTAAAAACAGATCTTCAAGAAGTAATGGGTGAGGAACCGTTTGGAGTAGTGGGTAATTTCCCATACAACATCTCTTCACAAATTCTTTTCAAATGTTTAGAATACAGGAATCAAATCCCAGAAATCATGGGAATGTTCCAAAAAGAAGTTGCGGTAAGAGTAGCCGAAAAACCTGGAAGTAAAGCTTACGGGATACTTTCTGTTCTCTTACAAACCTATTACGACATTGATTATTGTTTTACGGTAGATGAACACGTCTTCAATCCTCCTCCCAAAGTAAAATCTGGCGTTATCCGTTGTATTAGAAATGAACGCGAAGCTTTAGATTGTGACGAAAAGTTGTTCTTCCAAATTGTTAAGGCCACGTTCAACCAACGTAGAAAGACCATCAGAAACGGTGTAAAACAATGGATTAAAGGTAAAGATGCCGACCATGAATTGTTGACCAAACGCCCTGAGCAACTTAGCGTTGACGAATTTATCGAATTGACCAGATTTGTAGAATCCGTCCAATAACAGTAGTAAGCAAGCGTAAAAGAGTATAGAGAAATTTTAATTCATTGAATCCTTGAATTGAATAACTCCTACCCTTCTCCAAGTATTTTATCTGCCAACACATCACTCAGTTTAAAATAACTCTCATGTGTCCACCCACCAACATGTGGAGAAAGAAGCACCTTATCACTTTCTAGTAAAAACTTAAAATCATCCGGCATATCACTAGAGAAGATATTTTCAAAAGAAGCCTTTTCAAATTCCAACACATCCAAACACGCTCCTAATATTTGCCCTTCGTTCAGGGCCTTTCTTAAAGCACTTGTTCTTACTATTTTCCCTCTTGATAAATTGATCAAATAAAAAGCTTTTGCAAAAGCATTGATGAAAGCAGTATCTACCCAAAATTTTGTTTCTTCATTTTGAGGTATATGTAAACTTAACACGTCGGCTTTGGCTTGTATTTCTTCCATAGAACTTTCTTTTACAAAGGCATCTCCAAATCCAGTTTTGTATTTATCGTAAGCCAAAACCTCCACATCAAAGCCTCTCAATTTCTTAGCAAATGCAGCACCATTGTTTCCATAACCAATAATCCCTACTGTTTTACCGTCTAGCTCTATACCGCGGTTTCCTTCTCTATCCCAAATACCTTTTCTTATTTCTAAATCTCCTTTTTTAAGATGATTGAAGAGCGACAAAAGCATACCCAGTGCATGTTCTGCTACCGCATTTCTATTTCCTTCGGGAGCATTGTGTAGATGTATTCCTCTTTTTTCACAGTAAGAGATATCTATATTTTCCATTCCTGCCCCCGAACGTGCTATAAACGATAGTTCTGTAGCGTGCTTTAAAAATGCTTCATCCATTGGAAAACGCGAACGAATAACGAGACCTGTAGCGTCGGTAACCTGCGTGACACATTCTTCCTTTTTCAATTCAGTTGCATCTATACAGTTATACCCTGCAGCGCTTAACCTATCCCATAATACAGGATGTACAGTATCAATAAAAACAACTTTTTTCGCCATAGTATGAAGAGATAAATATTTGCATTAATAAGCCAAACAAAGGTAGAAAAAGCAATCATCTTTTGCATAGCGGAGAAGTTCTACTTCAATTCGGTTTTAAAAAACAATATAACAGACTTCCATTTTTAAATTCTTATTTTTTGCGTAACTTACACCCTAAACACATCATGTTGAAACACTTAACAAGAGAACAACAACAGATGTACACAAACATGTATGAAGAAAAGTAAAAAATTTCTACTCACGTTTATACTCATTTTAGGCTTGATGAATGTCTTGCTCTTAAGTTTAAAATTGAACGTTGAGGTAAAATACTTGGTCCTCTTTTCCATTTCAATTTTCCTTTTGGTTGCATTATTTTATGTTTTTATTTTCAAATTTAAATCGCGAAAGAAAAGACAAATGCAAATTTCCAAGGGGCAGCAATAAAAGGACATTTGACCAATATTCCTGAAATATGGGAGGCTTGATTTCTTTGGGTTTAGCTTTATTTATTTACCTTTGTTCGTTTTAAATTTTGAATTTGGATGTGGTTTAAACTTTCTCAATTAATCTTAAGAAATCGTTTCTTAATCTTGTCAATATTGTTCCTGGTAACGGTAACAATGGGCTACTTTGCGGCAACCAGCCTTAAACTAGATAACAAGTACGGAAACATGCTCCCGAAAGAGAGTCCTGCACAAAGCAAGTATTTGAAGTTTAAAGAAATGTTTGGTGAAGATGGTGGAACCCTTGTTATTGCCATCAAAACTGATAGTTTATATACGGAGGAGAATTTCAAACTGTGGAAACAGTTGGGAGATGATATTGCACAAGTAGATGGAATTGAATCTGTACTTTCTGAAGCAAGTTTATTTACCCTTGAAAACAATACGGAAGCGCAGAAATTCGAAGCTCACCGCATTTTCACGGATACCACATACCAAGAAAAATCAATTCAACAAATTAAAGAGGAAATTCGTAATAACCCACTTTACGATGATCTTCTCTACACGAAAGATGGCCACGTTTCCCTCATGATGATAGGGGTAAGTGAAGCATTCCTTGCCAATCCTAAGAAAAGTGATGTGGTTGTTGATGTAGAAAAAATGGCAGAAGAATTAACGCCAGTTTTTGGAAAAATTCACTTTGCCGGACTACCCCACATTCGAGTAATCATTGCCAAAAGAGTAATGAGTGAAATGTACATATTTATTGGTTTAGCAATTGCTGTAACTTCTTTATTACTTTTCATTTTCTTCAAATCATTTAGAGTTGTAATGTTCTGTAACTTGGTGGTATTTACCGCTGTGATTTGGTCCTTAGGTATCATCGGTATGCTAGGTTTCAAACTATCGATAATGATGGCCTTGATTCCACCATTGATGATTGTAATTGGAATTCCGAATTGTATCTTCTTACTTACAAAGTTCCACCGAGAGGTCTCTTTGCACGGTAACAAAACCAAAGCACTCTCGCGCGTTATCCAGAAAATTGGAAATGCTACTTTCTTAACGAACTTAACAACAGCCTTAGGGTTCTCAACCTTCATTTTCACCAACAGTGAAAAATTAATTGAGTTCGGTATCATAGCTTCTGTGAATATTTTATTGGTATTCGTATTATCTATTACCATTATCCCTATCGTCTTCTCTTTGGCCAAAATGCCAAAAAATAGACACCTTTCTCACTTAGACAGAGACTTCACTAAAGGCTTAATGACCAAATTAGCCCACATCGTATCTTCTCGAAGAACGAAAGCGTATTGGGTTACTGCAGTGATTGTTGCACTTTGTGTTTTTGGAATGACACGTATTGAAGCAACAGGAAACCTTACGAGTGATTTACCGAGTGATGACCCTATTTTATTGGATGTAAATTTCTTGCAAAACAGTTTTGGTGGCGCCATTCCTTTCGAGGTGATGGTAGACTATAAAAATGAAGGAAGATTACTGAAAACCTCTACAATGAAAAAGATAGAGGAAGTTCAAGAAGTATTTGCAGCAGATACGATGTTCTCTAAATCACTTTCCTACATTGATGCGATCAAGGTGATTAACATGGCTTACTACGGAAATAATCCAAGTCAATATAAAATCATTAATAACAGAGATAAAAGAAGATTGAAGACCTACATGGATTCTATGAATTTATCTCAAAATAACAACACCAACATATCGCTTAGCGAATTAGTAGATACAAGTAGAACTACGCTTAGAATCCGTATGCAAGTGAGAGATTTAGGTTCTTACGAAATCGCAGATAAGGTGGATACTATCCGTAGAAAAATTGACAATATCTTAAACCCAGACAAAGCAGAATACGAACGTTTGTACGCTGCCTATGAAGCCGGTGATAAAGCAGTATTAGATACTTTAATTCTAGAAAACTCTGGCATCTACAATGGCGTAACGGCGAATTTATCCAATGGAAATGACGAATTGCAGTATGCCTTTGATATGAACCCGGAAAAAATCAGAGAATACTACGACAAGGTAGAATTAAAAACAGCCTTGAGAAGTGCAATTGATGAGGAATATTTCGGTATAGACATAACAGGAACTTCTGTAGTAGCTGCTGAGGGAACACAATACCTAGTAAAGAACTTACTAACGAGTTTAATGATTGCGATTGTAATTATTGCTGTGTTAATGTCTCTCTTGTTTAGATCTTGGAAGATGGTTGTTATCTCATTGATACCTAACTTTATTCCTCTTTTAACAACAGCAGGTATTATGGGATTCTTCCAGATTCCTGTAAAGCCTTCAACGATTTTAGTATTTAGTATCGCCTTTGGTATTTCTGTAGATGATACCATTCACTTCTTGGCGAAGTATAGAATGGAATTGAAGTCAAATCATTGGGATTTAAAACTATGTGTAATGAATGCCTTGAAGGAAACCGGTGTAAGTATGTTCTATACTTCCATCGTATTATTCTTTGGTTTCTCTATGTTTGCCTTATCTCAATTTGGAGGTACACAAGCATTAGGATTATTGGTTTCGTTAACCTTATTAATTGCGATGACAACGAACCTTGTAGTGCTTCCATCGCTTTTACTAACTTTAGAAAAACGTGTTTCTTCGAAAGCATTTGAAGAGCCATACATACAGATTTACGACGAAGAAACAGACATAGACTTGGATGAGCTAGAGGTTGACAGAACTACGGCCATCGACTATGATCCTTCGGAGGAGTTAGACAAAACTTAAACCGCAAAAACTATGAAGGGAATTATTTTAGCAGGAGGATCAGGTACTCGTCTGCATCCATTAACATTGGCTGTAAGTAAGCAGTTAATGCCTATCTACGATAAACCCATGATTTACTATCCGCTTTCTATTTTAATGAGTGCGGGTATTAAAGATATTTTGATCATTTCTACACCTCACGACATGCCCAATTTCAAGAAGCTTTTGGGAGACGGGAGTCAGTTAGGATGTAATTTCCAATACACCATTCAGGAAGAACCCAATGGTTTAGCCCAAGCTTTTGTTTTGGGAGAAGAATTCATAGGTGATGATAAAGTTGCTCTTATATTAGGAGACAACATTTTCTACGGTGTAGGAATGGATGAACTACTCAAAGAGAACAATTCACCAGATGGTGGTGTTGTATATGCTTACCATGTGTCAGACCCTAGAAGATACGGTGTTGTAGAATTTGACGAGGACATGAATGCTGTTTCTATTGAAGAAAAGCCGGAGCATCCAAAATCTAATTATGCCGTTCCAGGTTTATATTTCTATGATAATGACGTAATAGAAATCGCCAAAAACCTAGAGCCATCTGCACGTGGAGAATATGAAATCACAGATGTGAATGCTGAGTATTTGCGTCGTGGAAAATTAAAAGTTGCCGTATTAAACCGTGGAACAGCCTGGTTAGATACCGGAACTTTCCCTTCCTTAATGCAAGCCGGACAATTTGTTCAAGTAATTGAAGAAAGACAAGGCTTAAAGGTAGGATGTATAGAAGAAGTAGCCTATAGAAACGGCTTTATAGATAGAGAACAATTGGAAAAGTTAGCCCAGCCCTTAGTTAAGAGTGGTTATGGTGATTATTTAATGCGCTTAAAAGATTAGATGAATACAATTTTAGAATACCAGGGAATTTTAGAGAATGAGATTCAGAAAATTTCCTTTCCGAAAGAACCCGCGAACCTTTATGACCCATTAACTTACTTTCTTACCCTAGGAGGAAAGAGAACAAGACCAACTTTGGCGATGTTAGGGGCTAATCTTTTCGGAGAACCTGGTATCAAAGCTTTAAATGCGGCCATTGCGGTTGAATTGTTCCACAATTTCACATTGATCCATGATGACATTATGGACGATGCTCCTTTGCGTAGAGGTATGCAAACTGTTCACGAAAAATGGGATACTAACGTAGGTATTTTATCGGGTGACGGACTTTTTGTTGTGGCTTATCAATATTTGGCAAAACACGATGTTGATGTTTTACCTCGTTTGTTAGAAATCTTCTCAAAAACAGCTTTAGAAGTGTGTGAAGGTCAACAAATGGATATGGACTTTGAAACACGCGATGACGTAAGCATTGATGAGTACATAGAAATGATACGTTTAAAGACATCTGTTTTGTTAGGTGCAGCCTTAGAAATGGGAGCTACTATCGCGAAAGCAAGTAAAGAAGACGCACAGCACATTTATGATTTTGGAATGAATATAGGACTAGCTTTCCAGATTCAAGATGATATTCTGGACCTCTATGCAGATCCTGATAAGTTTGGAAAACAAGTAGGTGGAGATGTTATCGCCAACAAGAAAACATACTTACAACTTTCAGCTTATCAACATGCTAATGAAGTTACTCATGGTACACTTAAAAGCTTAGAAACAGAAACAGACTTAGTAGAAAAAGTAAGTCAAGTACGTTCTATTTTTGATGAAATTGGTGTCCGCGAAATGGCAGAGCAAAAGAAGGATGAGTTCTACCAAAATGCACTTACAGCCATGGAAAAAATTAACGTTCCAGCAACTAACAAGGAGAACTTATTAGGATTAGCAAAAATGCTAATGAGCAGAGAAGTTTAAAAGAAAATACTATTCAAAAAAAGCCATTCCCTTAATGAGAATGGCTTTTTTGTTATTCAAGGATTCACTAAAAAACTCAAGTAAGAAGGAATTCGGCCTTGTAAATGAAACTTTATTTTTCAAAATGAAAGCTTAGGAAGTTCGTTTAGCTCGATAGAGATCCAACGAACGAACTTAGTTTTCATGAAGAAAAAGGAAGTTTTAGTTACACAGCCTAGCGTTTTCTTTGGTTCGTTTCTTTTTGGCAATGCAAAAGAAATGAACAAAACCCAAGCTACGAAGCCATTACTAAAAAGGCTTATAATTCACCTCTACCTTCGCTTTTAGCTGATTCAATAAAGAATACAGTCCAAAGAAAGTACGCATGATATAAATGGCATCCCTACTTCCTCTGGCGTTATTCATTTTTCTTAGTTCTTTATCTTGTGACAAATCTTCTCCCATCCCATAGATCTTTTGAAAGAAATCATCATTGCCAAAATCAAAACTATCTCCGTGGAAAGGTTGAGCAAGCAAAGCTACACTTTGAATGATCATCGCTTTGAGTTTCTTTTTCTGCTCAGGAGTATCCTCTGGTCTGTAGAAATTCATGTTCTCGAAAATTACTTTCAACTCTTCTTCTTTGTCCAAAATATCCGGACGTAACAATTGAAAGTAATTCGCAGCAAACTCCTCTGGAATCTCCTTTACACAACCAAAGTCAAGTATACATAAATTGTGATTTTCATCCACCAAGAAATTACCCGGATGCGGATCTGCATGCACCATACGTAATTCTTTCATTTGATACATGAAAAAATCCCACATACTCTGCCCTACTTGATTTCTTATTGCCTGACTCGGATTTGATTTGATAAAATCAGGAAACTTCTCTCCCTCTAACCAATCCATAGTTAGTACCCTACGGGCACTTAAATCCTTGTAATATTTAGGAAATCTGGTATGCGCTATGAAGCTACATTTCTCTGAGATGAATTGAGATCGATTTAACTCTAACTCGTAATCCGTCTCTTCTATCATTTTGGATTCTACCTCCTCCATGTACATCTCCATGTCAGCAGCCTTCATATTCAAGAGTTTCTTTGCCAAAGGTTTGATCATCTTTAAATCAGAACTAATGGCATCACCTACTCCCGGATATTGAATTTTCACAGCTAACTCTTTGCCATCTTTGGTGGCCTTGTGCACCTGACCAATACTTGCTGCATTTACCGCTTCTTTTGTAAACGTATCAAATAGCTCATTGGGCTTTGCTCCCAATTGTTTCACAAAAGTTTTCGCTATCAACGGAAAGGACAAAGCAGGAGCACTGTATTGCGACAAAGAAAACTTCTCTTGATAGGCAGATGGTAGCATTTGGTTGTCCATACTCATCATTTGCGCCACCTTCAAGGCACTCCCTTTCAACTCACTTAAAGAAGCATAAATATCTTCCGCATTATCGTGGTGTAACTCGTCTTTGGTCAGATCTCTATTAATGGATTTCTTCGCGTAATACTTAATATAATTACCACCCACTTTAGCACTGGCTCCCATTATTTTGGCCGCGCGCTTCACTTTAGAAACGGGTATTTTACCCTGGCCTTCTTCCTTGCTCATTTTACAGTACTTTAGTTTTTATAGCAAACTTTCCAAAATCTAACATTGCATCTAACGGACCTTTGCCTAGTAGGTCAAACGCCAAGTTCACCGATTTCTCAATAGCCGCATCCGTGGTTTCAAAATCATCTGATTCATCTTTCAACCATACTCTATACACATAGGTGAAAAGCAAATAGAAACCTTTTGAATAATGATCAGATATATAAGGACGGTTTACCACTTCCTCTTCATTTCTCGCTTCCATTAAAATTTGTTCTACCCTTGCATTCAACTGAAGAAAGAAATCTTTCCAGTCATCCTTAAACTCTTTCAATACGCGAGGATCTGTAGAATTATACTTGTGCAACAAATAGCTGCGTTCCATTTTCAAATGTTCAAACAATGTAAAATACAGGGCCAACAATTTTTCTCTGGCGCTAAATGATGCATAGTTTTCGTCTTCATCCAATGCTTTTAAGGTTTGATCTACCAACTGGCGAAGAAACACTTTTTTTAATTGTTGCATGCTCGAAAAATGAGCGTAAAACTCACTTTCTTCCACCTCTAGTTCTTCCGTAAATTCGAATACTGAATGCGGTGGTCGACCCTTGGTCAATTCAAACTTTTTATAGGCTTTTAGAAGTATAGATTTTTCCATGACTTTTCTTTTTAAAACAAACGCTTTCAAGGAATTGTTTAGTATTTCAAGATCTACTTTTAACATTAACTAACAATTGAAATTAAAAGACAGGTAAATGAAGGAATATTAAATATTTGAATCACTAATATGTCTAACAATCTAAAAGTCTAACATTTTAAATGTCTATGATTACAAATAATCAATCCCTGTGAAGTAGCACCCTATATATCCATCGAGTTTTAATAGTTATCTCTATTTTAGAAGCATGAAAAAACATGTACTGTACCTTTCTTATGATGGTATGACAGATCCTTTGGGTCAGTCGCAAGTATTGGCTTACCTCAAAGAACTCACGCAGTACGATTTTGTTTTTCACCTCATCAGTTTTGAGAAAAAAGACAGGTGGGAACAACATGGTGATTTTATTCAAAAATTTTGCGATGAAGCCAAGATACATTGGTATCCACAAAGCTACCGTAAAAAACCACCTGTAGTATCAAGTTTTCTTGATGTAAAAAAAATGGAAAAAGTTGCCCTTTCTATTGCAAACAGATATCCTATAGCTTTCATTCATTGTAGAAGTTATATGTCCGCACTTGCGGCATTATCTATACGCAAAAAGAAAGGAATTGAATTTCTCTTTGACATGCGTGGTTTCTGGGCAGATGAGCGGGTTGATGGTAAGATTTGGAACATCAACCAGCCTTTGTACAAATACATATACAACTACTTCAAGAAAAAGGAAGTGGAGTTTTTAAACACAGCGAAACATACCATTTCTTTAACACAGCATGCAAAAGAGGAAATGTTGCGTTGGAAGCAACTTCATTTACAAGACAAAGACATCTCCGTAATACCCTGTTGCGTTAACACAGACCTATTCAATCCAGAAGTGATTGATGCGCAAAAAACATTTGAAACCAAACAAAAGTTAGGAATAGCAGAGGCTGATTTCATTTTAGGCTATGTAGGTTCGTTAGGCACTTGGTACATGTTACCTGAGATGATGGAACTCTATGCAAACTTGCGGAAAAACAAACAACAACCTGTTTTCTTGTTTGTCTCCAAAGAAGACCCTGAAAACATATACAAACAAGCCCTGAAATACAAGGTTCCAAAAGAAGAAATTGTATTAACCTCTTGCCTCCACCATGAGGTTCCGGAATATGTTTCAACCTTCGACCTATCGGTATTCTTCATTTTACCTGCCTACTCTAAAAAAGCATCTTCTCCCGTTAAACAAGGAGAACTCATGGCGATGGGTATTCCTTTAATTTGTAATGCGGGTGTAGGTGATACAGACAAAATAATTACAGAAGCACAAGCGGGTATTGTTTTAAAAGGAACACAACCTGAACACTTTAAAAACCTGCATTTACCTGAAGTCAACCGTCAGGAAATTATGCAATATGCCAAAGAAAAATTCTCTCTTAAAAATGGTGGTTTGAAGTATTTGTTGGCCTACAAGAAAATGATTTCTTAGATTTCTAGAGAGCTAAATGATCAGTATTAAGTGTGATTACTGAGCAGGAGCGAACAAAAATCTCATTCCATGGAAAAGTTGCTCATCTCGACTCCGATTGATAACCTCAATGAAGACTTTTTAAATCTTCTAATCCTAGGTTTCCGAGCGAAGCGTTGTGGTGAGCCAAGTCAAACTATCGAAGGATAAAATCTTTAAACTCTCAAACATTCAAACCCTCCAACTTCTCGAATCACTCCTCCTCCACTATCCCAACTAAAATCAAACGCATAGGTTTATCAGCTCCTTTGGTATACACATAAACAGATTGCACCAAACGTCCTTTATAATGTGTAGTATCCAGACTTACTGGAAGCTCTATTTTTTGACCGGGTTGCAGGATACTGTCGCTTAATTCAGCCACAACGCAATGACATGGCAATTGTAAACTATCTATATACAAAGGCTTATTTCCCGTATTCTCTAAAATGAATGTTTTATGAATGATTTCTCCTTCTGTAATCGTATCAAATTGATAAATTGGATCTTTCACTTCGAGTTGCGCCTCTTTTTCTAGTGTATCTAAGAACACACTTTGAACCTCAATTTTACGTTCAATGGCGGCAGCCCGAGAATAGATAGAGTTCTTCTTATCATTCGGATTATCACTCGTAAGCGTATTGGCTGTATATTCTCCAAAAGGCACTTCTTCTATGCTTAAATTTCCATCTTCGAAATGCTTTTTGAACTCACCGTTCCCATATTCTTCCAAATAATTCTTCAGAGAAGCTATCCTACGTTTAGTAAGGTTTACATTATAATCAGATTTGGCTAACGGACTGGCAAAACCTTTTACTGTTAACTTAATTTTACGGCCTTTGTTCAACTCTTCCAGTAATAGATCACGGAAAACTTCCAAATCCTTCACCCCTTGCTCTACATATTCGATAAAGAAATCTTCTATATCGTCCTTGGCATCTTGTGCAGCTTCGCCACTTAGCCCCGCGCTGTATTCCTTTTTATATCTATCTAGCATGGCCATGTAATCCTTATAGCTATCGATATAATTTACCCTTGTTGTTGTATCTATAGATCGAGGATCAGGAATATCATTATGGAAATATAAGGTAATGGGCAAACGTTTATTCAATTCCTCTAAAGACTCCTCAGGTGTTAATTCCTCTTCTTCTTGTGGAAGTCTATACATTACAAATACATCCGAACAACAGGTTGGATTTTTACTGTATAAAACTCCCAAACGATTCGAACTTACATAGGCACTATCTCCTGCTTGGAAATAATAAAGATCATTGGCGGGACTGTTTATAGGAGCTCCCATGTTCATTGTTTCTCCCCAACCATTATTGTAATCGGCATAAAACACATCGTAACCGCCAAAACCTTCGTCCCAAGAATTACTGAAGTACAAACGTTGTTTATCTCCATCCCAATAAGGACTTAAATCATTATCTGCTGTATTTATACTCCTCGCATTTCGAGGTTTTTTATATTGATTGCCGTCTTCAATAAAGCTGTACCAAATATCCAATCCACCTTTTCCTTTGTCTCTATCACTAACAAAGAATAACACCTCGTCACCTTCCCATTCCCCTATAAAAGGCATCGTTGTATTCGCATGGGTTTCATTAATAATCTCTCCCAAAGTATCTATATCCGAAAACTTACCCTTTTGTGTATATGCCACCAATATTTTACACTGATAATTTGCACCATTGGCCTTGCACGCCGAAAAATAAAAGCGTTTCCCATCTAAACTAAAGCTTCCGTTCCCCGTGTTATAAGCTTCCAAGGCGAGATCTTCAATTCGTTCACCGTCTTTAAGCCCCTCACCTAGATTTGATCTGTATATCTGGGTAGAATAACTGTCTGCATAAACTTCTTCTTGTGCTGAAATTGAATCTGCTCGCAAAGAGCTGAAGTACAACTGATTTTCATATATACGATGCCCAAACTCCGCATTCTTTGTATTTACACCTTCCGGCAAAGCTTCAAAAATTAATGTAGAAGTATCTGCAATCGCATTTTTTGCCCATAAACAAGATTTAAATTCTTGTCTGGCTTTAGCATAGATGTATTTATTCTTAGAACCCCTATACTTTTTCTTGGCCAACTTAAAGGTCTCCAAAGCTTCAGCGTATTTACCATTTTGCTTTTGCATCAAACCTAAATAGAGCAAGCTTTCTTCGTAGATTTCAGTCTCTTCCCTTTCATACACTTTGGCATAATAATACTCCGCCTTTCTGTAATCTTTAAAAGCGCGTAAAGCCTGCGCATACTTCCAATAAATATCCACGCTGGTAGAATCTATCTTCATGGCCTTTTGATAGTAACTAAGCGCATACACATAATCTCCTTCAGCCACTTTTTGATCGGCGAACGCTACATTTTTTTGATACTCTTTTTGTCCGAAACTCAAAAAGGAAAATATGCTAATCAAGAAAATTATATGAAGTCTGGACATACTCTATGTTTAATGTTTTTAGGTTTGAATCGGGTAAGGATGTAACGAAAACTCAATTCCAAACCACCGCGGGCATTACTCGCCGGAACCAATTGAGAAACATTAATATCGTAGCTAATTCCCGCCCAGATATTTTGCCAATCCATTCCTAAAACTAAGTACATTGCATCTCTATTTCTCAAGTACAATCCGCCGTACAACGCCTTATAATTTCCGTTTCTATTTTCTAAATAGTATTTGGCTTGGGCTCCAAAGATGAGTTCTTTGTACTTTCCTTGCGCATTAAATTGCAGGGAAGGAAGAATATCCC
>NZ_JAWWCF010000006.1:0-32833 GCF_033720595.1 Lishizhenia sp.
CCAAAAGGAGATAGGTAAATAATGTTCCGAATCCGAAGAAGTAATAAAGTTTACTGATTTGAAGATCTACTTTAAAGTTATTCTTCTCTACTATGCTCAGGTGTATCATCTCACCTAAAAAAAGCGTCGCTATAATAATTGCAGATACAATTACCATACGCTTCACCACACTACTCTTCATCGTCTTGATTACTTATTTTGATTACTTGGCGTATAATGGAGAATATAGACCCAAACACAACAAATAGGGTAACTACCTTATAATAAGAAATGTGCTCTGAGGGATATTTATTATCCAACCATTCTCCAATCAAACTTCCTAACCATATGGAAACTCCCATTTGAATCCCAAGTCCAGTAAACCTGATAAACTTGGTGTAAGTCCCTTTATTTTTCGGAAGTAAGTCCATATTTAGTATACTAATTCGGCCTCTTTCTCGACCTCTTTATTTTTCTTTTTCTTACGGTTGGATGTTGCCACGGGAGTAGCCACACCACTCATTTTACAATCGCCGTTAAATTCAGCACCGTCTTCTATCACCAATCGGGCTGTAGTCATATCACCGTTGATTAAAGCCGTTGAACGCAAAGTTAAAACATCTTCTACCTTCACATTCCCTTCAATCTTTCCTTCTACTTCTACTTCGTAGGCTACTATGTCACCTGTAATCTGAGCCTCAACTCCTACTACTAACTTTGCAGCACATTCGATGTTCCCTACTACTTCACCATCTATTCTTAAACTACTCTCCGTTTTTAAGTATCCCTCCATTCTGGATCCTGATACTAATCTGTTTAATCTGTCTGGTGAATCTACTACTTTACTGTTCTTGCTTCCTTTTAACATCTTAATAATTATCGTTAAAGAATTGTTCGTACTCCTTTAGTTTCTTGTCTTTTAGCAGTGTGCGGTAGTTTTCCGGGGAGATATAGATTATTTTATTGGTTTGCAAATTGCCCAAGTGCTTTTTCGTGCGCTTGAACACTCTTACATAGTCTTCGGCATCTGCCTTCTCTTTAAATTTCTTAACAACTACAAAACTCACATCTTCACTGTAAATCTGAGCTTCTGGCGATCTTAAACGTTCTCTTCCAAAAAACTCTCTATTGAAATTAGCAATAGATGTTCTGGCGTCTGTTGTAGATTCATCACCCACAAGGTAAACCATTACATAGTATTCTGCAGCATTATCGTAATTAAATATTTCAACAGGCATACTAAAGTCCACTGGCTCATTTGCAGGAACTCCATTTTTTATCAATCCAATTAATTCACGAGCTCTTTCTGCTTCTGGGGTTCCAGGAAATTCTTCAACCAACATTTGCAACACCGGCAACATTTCTGTTTTATCATCTTTAACCTGACCAGTAGCCATAGCCTGTAACAACATATACTTAGATCTGAATTCATTATCAGGCTCCTCTGCAATCACTTTTTTCGCTTTAGTGATAACCGGGTAATACATTCCTTGTTCATAACGTTTCACATATCTCAAGTAATCTTCCAAGTTAAGTTTATCCATTTCTTTCTTCTTCTTGAAGTAATCTGGATCTCTTAAGTAATTCGCATAATCACTATTTGGATAATTGTTCATGATATACGACCTGTAGTGAGATGACAATCCTGGGTCCCCACTTTTGTGAATCTCATACAGCTGAAATGCAGATAATAAGTCATGTTGATCTTCTTTCAGGTCTCTACTTAAAGCATCCTTGAATTGTTCTACGGCCAACTCTTTTTCTAGCAATTGATTTTTGTAAATCATACCTGAAGTGTACAATGCTTTCATGATTTTTTCATTACTTACTTGTATAAGAGAATCTGTCAAAGGTAAATCAGCCATCAATTTATCGACGCTAAATCCTGGCTCTTCTTTTTCTGGAACAGGAATGGAGTCTTGTGGGATAGAATCGTTCTCGGCCATTTCAAACTCAAGGACTTCAATCTTGTTGGAACGTCTCCAGTTATCTTCATCCTCTCTTTGTCCCCAAATTCTTCTAAACTCATTAAATCCTTCAGCTATGCTTTTAGAATTATTGAAGTACCATTTTCCACCTTGACCATTATTTTGAACTTCCAAGCCTTCCTTCAAGGCACGTAGCTCTTCTAACCTTCTAGCTTCTGCCTCTTTGCGCTCTTTCTCTTCCTTTTCAAGTTGTTTAACAAGATCTTTCAAGTAGTCAGCACGGGCAGACTCATCCATTTTTGCAATACGCTGAACACTATCTTCATAGTTTACTAAATCAATAGCTCTTACAAGGTCTGAAAGCTTGTTGGCCTTATTCAGAATAAGTTCTTTTTGCGCATAATCGTCGGGCAAAACATTAGCTGAACTATCGTAATATTTCTGTGCGCGGACGTAATCCTTCTTATCGTAAGAAATAGTTCCCATACGCTCGTAACTAATCCCTTTTTGATAATTGTTATTCAAAGAATAGAACACAGACTGTGTAAGGTAACTCATTCCCAAAGGCTCATCTCCATTGTCTAATGCGATATCGGCTAGGGCATAATATATTTGATCTTTATACTCTAAGTTCTTCGCATCTTTGAGCATTTTCTTTAACTCCTTTATGATTTTCTCATCACCATCACCACCGGCTAATGCTCGGTTAATTTTGGCGTAGAAAATCATTTCGAAATCTGAGTTCTTTTTAATGGCTGCAGTAAAGAAGGTTCTTGCTTCTGGACTCTCTTGCTTGGCATACAATTGAGCAATGATAAAATTCAACCTTGCTCGTTCATCTTTATCTTTACTGTGTCCAACAGCCTCTATTAAATATTGAATTGCTTTTTGCTCATCTTTTTTCTTCAATTCAAGTTCGGCTTTGGTTTTTGCCAATTCTACCTCAAATCTTTTCGGAAACTCTGCAATAGCGTCTTCATCTTTCTTAAACTGAATCAAAGGATCATCTTCATGTTCCTCTTCTATTTGAATTGCCAACGCATCTAACCTTCGCAATTTTAATCCTGCAGAAGTTAAATCTCCTTGTGCCATATCACACTTTGCCAACCACAGCATAGCTGTATATTTGGAAGGATCATTTACATAAAACAAACGCACATATTCAAAAGCTTCACGGGCATTGTCGTACTTCGTTTTGTAGAACTCTGCCTTACCTATCATGATCCAATTCTCATCAATCCAGTTATTCCATTCGTCTTTTTTCCTGGAAATATCGTTCATATTCGGCATGGCGTGCTTACCAATTACTTCCGAACATTTCGAAATCGCTGTATCTAATGCAGGATATAAGGTTACCGCTTCATCCTCATTGGGCAATCTTTCTATTGGTAATACTTCGTAATAATTTTCTGGGGTAGATTTTCGATAATCTTCGAGACCAATGCGTACTAATTCTGTGGCATTAAAGTAACCATTGAAACGCGCTGTTGTTCCATGATAAGTACGAGTAACAAAGGTGTTTTTCTCGGTAGTACAAGCCACAACGACTAACACCACCATAATTAGGGATAGGATATATACAGTATATTTTTTCAACGCGCTTTTGATTTCCTTTATAAACTCTAAAAAAACAAAAATATTATTAATTGGCTAAAGAAATAAAAAAGGCCGGTAATTTTAGTACCGACCTTATTTTCTGAGTATTTTAATGATTATTCGCAATCCTTCTTAAATACAGTAGAAAAGCTTAAAGTAACGTCTGGCCACAACTTAGATTCTGTATCACCATTTACAACGTCAGTATGTAAATCTTTACATGCTTCATTTAAGCTATTTATTGCTTCTTGACCATCCCAATTGAATACATCAATTTCAGCATCAAATGTGAATGTTTCATTGTTCAAGGTATACTTTCCGTTGATTGTTTGCGTCACATCATTCATAGTAACTTCTAAATCTGCCGAACCATCTTCATTTAACGCCAATACTTTCCCTGTGATTAGAGCAGTATTATTCATAGCTCCAAAAAACAAAGAATCTATTTTCTTATCTCTACTTGCCTCGTTAGAATTTACAGAGTTTACAGGAATTTCAAAAGACAATTGCTGAATCATACCTTCTAAATCTGCACTTTTCTCTGGACCTTCTACGTTAATCACATCAAAAGTTCCACTAACTCCAGCTTTACGAATAAACTTATAAGCTGTCCAATTCATTTCTGTTGACGTTGCGTCGTAAGCGTAGTAACAGTTTTCAATCTTTACTTCTTCTTTCTTCGCTGTTGTATCTTCAGTGTTAGACTCACCAGAACATGAGAACAATACTGTACTTAAGGCCATCAATCCTAGAAACGACTTTTTCATTTTTCTCTTATTTTAGATTTTGCTTAAAGGTAATAATTTGCTTAGAACAAACTAAATATTTCTCAAGCTACTTAAGACGAACATAAATTCTTATATTAAACAACTTTTTGATTTATTGTGTAAATTTGTTTAGATGAAATGTTTTATAATTGACGACGACAGCACCACTCGATTTTTAATTTCTGATATGCTAGAGAGCATAGGCGGAACTGAGGTTATTGGGAGTTTTGAAAGTCCTATTACGGCGTTGGAAAATTATTTAAAACAAAAACCCGACGTAATTTTTTTAGACGTTGAGATGCCTGGTCTAACAGGAGTGGAGTTTGCTAACTCTATTCTTCCTGAAACAAAAATTGTTTTTATTTCGAGTAAAAAGGAGTACGCTGTAGATGCGTATGGATTAAATGCCATCGACTATCTCTTAAAGCCCATTACTTTACCGCGTTTAACACAAGCCTTGCTTAAATTGAAATCTAGTCTTGCACCTGAACCAGCGGGAGCAGTTGAAGAAGGAAAAGAGCATGTATTCTTAAAAACAGGTGACGGTTATAAGCGTATTAAAATTGAAGACATTACCTATGTTGAAGCTTTAGGTGATTATGTTCAAATCTACACAGCAGAAACAAAATTCATCATGAATGGAACGTTAAAAAATGCGTATTCAAAACTTCCTGATGAACTCTTCAAACGTGTACACAGATCTTACATTGTGAACATGAATAAAATTGAAAAGATTGAAGATGGCGCTATTGTCATCGGTAAAAAAATTATACCTATCGGGCGTTCTTATAAAAAAGAATTCAGCGATAGCATCAACACCTTCGACTTGTAATGCAAAAAGTAATACTCATAGACGACGATCATATCACCCATTTCATATTTGAGAATTTACTTTCCGATGAAGGAATAGATTTCGTTGCCTATGATAGCGCTGTACAATTCTTAGCAAACACCCCCTCAGTTGAGGACTGTATACTCCTTATGGACGTAAACATGCCTGCTTTTTCAGGTTTTCAACTTTGGACGAAATTGAACCAGGAGTACGACTTATCCAATACATCTGTGACCGTATTTACAAGTGATAATCGCGTGAAAAGTGAATTTTCATCCTTAAATCCAAATGTTAATTTCATTGACAAACACGAATTAAGCTTGGAAACTATTAAAGCTCTACAACATGGAAATAGATGAGAAAATTGCACACCAATACTCTCCAGCCGTTTACAACAAGGCCTTAAAAATGTTTGTTGAAAGCAATAAAAATTTAGTGCAGGGACTTCAAGCAAACAATGAAGATCACGAATTTAAAACCTTGCATAAATTAAAAGGTGGAGCAAACATGCTCGGACTTAAAAAAATTAGTTCGTACATTGATTTAGCAGAATCAGACCCACTGAACAAAGAGCATATAGAGGCAATACGAGAGGAATTTCAACAAATTGCCGCTTTCAGTGCTCAAAATTCTTCGTCCTAAACCAAAGAAAAAACCATGTGCTATAGTAATTCACTAACAAGTAAAACTGAGTCTTTCAAAGACAAATACAAGTTAAGTGCACAGGTCAACTTTCAATTAGCACCCACTTTTTACGTCAGTGCATTTTCTCACCCCACTTGGCCCGTTATTACCGATCAAGGGCTTGAAATGATGGAATGGGGACTCATCCCTTCATGGTTTAGAAAAGACCCCAAAGAGATACACAACAACACCTTGAACGCACGTGTTGAAACCGTGCACGAGAAAGCATCTTTTAAAAATGTGATTGAACGCAATCATTGCTTAATACCCAGCACAGGTTTTTTTGAATGGCAAACTTTAGGCAAAACTAAAGTCCCTTACTTCATCACTGTAAAAGACCAAGCGCTTTATTCTTTTGCGGGTATTTACGACACGTGGATAAACCCAGAAGGCAAAGCCGTGAAAAGCTTTTCTATGCTAACCTGTGCAGCCAATGAATTGATGGCAGAAATACACAACACCAAGAAACGCATGCCCATTATTCTACCTGCTGATCAAGAAAGCGCATGGGTACATAATGAAATGAAAGCACAGGACCTTCAACTCTTCCCCTCAGAGGAAATGAAGGCTATAGAAATCAACAGAAAAATCATCAATTCTCCACAGCCCAATCGTAAAGAAGTGCAGGAAGAATTTCATAACAAGGACTTCTTTCAAGGGAGTTTATTTTAAACAAAAAAACCTCCGCTACATCAAGCAACGGAGGTTCTAACAAGTAACAAACTTATTTTATCTTACCCAACCGAATCTTTCTTCGAATTGTGTATAAATGTATTCTTGAACTGTTTCGTTTTTCACACGCTCTATCACCTCACCGATGAAAGCTTGCGTCATTAACTGCTCAGCACTTTTCTTTCCAAGTCCTCTTGCTCTTAAGTAGAAGATTCCTTCTTCGTCTAACTGACCAATTGTACAACCGTGTGAACATTTCACGTCATCTGCGTAAATCTCTAACTCTGGCTTCGCATTAACTTCAGCATCTCTCGACAACAACACGTTACCGTTTGCTTGGAAAGCTTCTATCTTCTGAGAATCTTCTCTTACGATAACTTTCCCGTTAAATACGGCTTTACTTTTACCATCCATTACACCTTTGTACATCTCATCAGAAACACAGTGTGCTTGCAAGTGATCAACGAAAGTATGGTTATCTACCAATTGCTTGTCTTTGGTTAAGTATACACCGTTCAACATCGTGTCACAGTTTTCACCGTCAACCAAAATGTTTAAACCGTTACGTACCAACAACCCACCTAAAGTAATCGTATTGATATCAAAACGTGCATCTTTTTCTTGGATGAAGTTCTCCGTAGAGATGTGGAACATATCCAACTCCTCTAATTGTAACTTGTGTACTTTTAAACCAGCGTTTACACCCACAGACCCTTCTAATACCACATTAGAGAAACTCTCCGCGGCATTTACAGAATGGTGCGAGCAAATCACTTCCATTTCTGCGCTTTGATCTACATCAATAAAGTGACGTGTGTTGGCAATTACTCCCTCACCAGTAGTGATATGAATAATGTGCAAAGGTTTGGCAGCAACTACTTTTTTCTCCACTCTCACAAAAGCACCACCCGTGTAGTACGCCTTGTTAATCAAAGAGAAAACGTTTTCGTCTATGCTATCTAATTTGTCTAAGTAATCTTCTAAATCCATGTCGGCAACCGCAGAGATTGTAACCCCTTCTTGCGCCTCAATAGAAGACTGTGCAGCATCGTAAAAACCGTTTACAAAAACCATTACGTTGGCATCCATGTTTGGAATGCGGTAAGCACTTGCATCTGCAGTTGCTTCAACGCTTTTGTAATTTTGCTTGGTAATACGTGTTACACGTGTATATTTCCAATCTTCAACACGCGTAGTTGGGAAATCCATACCCGCTAAGGCATCTTTCGCCATCGCTCTGTATGTTGGTAAATCATTACCTACAGAAAGATTTTCTACGAATTGAAGTACTTTATTTTCTTGTGCTATTTCCATGAGGAATTATGCCTTTTCAGTTAACCAATCGTATCCTTTATCTTCTAATTCTAGTGCCAATTCTTTTGGACCAGTTTTGATGATTTGTCCATCCGCCAATACGTGAACTTTGTCTGGCACGATGTAATCTAATAAACGTTGGTAGTGCGTAATAACTACGATAGCGTTTCCTTCGTTTTTCAACTTGTTTACACCATCTGCAACAATACGCAATGCATCGATATCTAATCCAGAATCTGTTTCATCCAAGATCGCTAATTTCGGCTCTAACATGGCCATTTGGAAGATCTCGTTTCTTTTCTTCTCACCACCAGAGAATCCTTCGTTTACAGAACGAGATGCCAATTTAGCATCTAACTGTACCAAAGCAGACTTCTCTTTTACACGTGCCATAAAGTCTTTAGCAGAGATAGGCTCTTCACCTTTGTACTCTCTAATTTCGTTAATAGACGTACGTAAGAAGTTGATGTTAGAAACACCAGGAATCTCAACAGGGTATTGGAACGCCAAGAACAAACCTTCTCTGGCTCTATCTTCCGTTTCCAAGTCTAACAAGTCAGTCCCATCAAAGTCTACAGATCCTTCTGTAACTTCGTAACCATCTTTACCTGCCAATACTGAAGCTAAAGTTGATTTACCTGCTCCGTTTGGTCCCATGATAGCATGAACTTCTCCTGCTTTAACTTCTAAGTTTAATCCTTTTAAGATATCCTTGTCTTCCACTTTTGCGTGGAGATTCTTTATTGTTAACATAACTGTTATTCTAAATTCAAAATTTAAGTCGAACCTTAACGTCCTCCTTTAATTCTTCTGATTTTACTACTTTAATTCTTTTTCCTATCCTACTGAGTTCTCTAAAGAAATCGCTAATAATTTTTGCGCCTCTACTGCGAACTCCATCGGTAACTTGTTCAATACTTCTTTGGCATAACCATTTACAATTAAGGAGATAGCTTTCTCTTCAGAAATTCCTCTTTGTAAACAGTAGAAAATTTGATCTTCTCCAATTTTAGAAGTAGTTGCCTCGTGCTCAATTTTAGCCGTTGGGTTCTTACATTCTATGTATGGGTAAGTGTGCGCTCCAGAAGTATCTGTCATCAACAATGAATCACATTGTGAGAAGTTACGTGCGTTCTCCGCATTCTTATGGATTTGTACCAGTCCTCTGTACGAGTTGTGTGAATGTCCAGAAGAAATACCTTTAGAGATAATTGTACTCTTTGTATTCTTCCCTAAGTGGATCATTTTTGTTCCCGTATCTGCCATTTGGTAGTTATTGGTAACTGCCACTGAGTAAAACTCACCTACTGAGTTATCTCCTTTTAAGATACAAGATGGGTACTTCCACGTTACAGCTGAACCGGTTTCAACTTGTGTCCAAGAAATTTTAGAGTTGGTATGACACATTCCACGCTTCGTTACGAAGTTGAAAATTCCACCTTTTCCATCTTTATCTCCAGGGTACCAGTTCTGAACTGTTGAGTATTTAATCTCAGCATCGTCTAAAGCGATCAATTCAACCACTGCTGCGTGCAACTGGTTCTCATCACGTTGTGGTGCTGTACACCCTTCCAAGTATGATACGTAAGCCCCTTCATCTGCAACCACCAAAGTACGCTCAAACTGACCTGTACCTGATTCGTTAATTCTGAAGTACGTTGATAATTCCATGGGACATCTAACTCCTTTTGGAATGTAACAGAAAGATCCATCTGTAAACACCGCCGAGTTTAATGCTGCATAGAAGTTATCCGAAGTAGGAACCACTGTTCCTAAATATTTTTTAACTAAGTCTGGGTGCTCTTGAACTGCCTCAGAGAAAGACATAAAGATGATACCCAACTCTTTTAATTTCGATTTAAACGAAGTTGCTACAGAAACAGAATCCATCACGAAATCTACTGCTGTACCTGTTAAACGTTGTTGCTCTTCCATAGAAATCCCCAATTTTTTCATGGTTTCTTTCATCTCTGGTTCAACATCGTCCCAAGATTCGTATTTTTTATTTTGCTTAGGAGCAGAGTAATAAGTGATATCCTGAAAATCTGGCTTCTCATATTTGATGTGTGCCCAATCTGGCTCCACCATTTTCGTCCAAACTCTGTAGGCATTCAACCTATACTCTAACAACCATTCTGGCTCGTTCTTCTTCGCAGAAATAAAACGAATGATATCCTCGTTCAACCCTTTCGGTGCCTTATCAGATTCTATATTCGTTGTAAACCCGAATTTATACTCCTGGTTTTTTAAATCTTCCGCTAATTCTTCCTCTGTATAGCCCATTTAAATAAGTTAATTCGATATTGGAAATTCAAAATTCCCTCCACCTAATTGTTTATGTATTAATATTTATTTCCTCTGATTTTTGCCTCCTTAAAACACTTGACTAAGTCCAGTAATTTGTTTGGACACATCCTCCAGAATAGAAATTAATTCATTCAATAGTTCTTTTCCTGTGTAGTTTCTGTCTTTCGCTTTGAAAATTTGAGATTTGCTTTTGTAATCTCCAATTTATACGCTAAAACTTTCTCCACATCCACAAGTTCTGTCGGCATTCGGGTTAGAGAAAATGAATCCCTTACCATTTAAACCGCCAGAAAAATCTAAGGTTGTACCTATTAAATACAGGTAGCTTTTCTTGTCAACTACTATTTTTATACCGTTGTCTTCAAAGGCTTTATCACCCTCTTTGTCTTCGTTATCAAAATCTAACTGATACATTAACCCAGAGCATCCACCACCTTGAACGCCTACACGGATAAAGTACCCGTCTTTGCCGTCTTCAGCCATGAGCTTAAGCGCCTGCTGTTTTGCTGATTCTGTTACTTTAATCATATCTGTTATCCTACTTTCGTTCTACACTGTATACCGATTTATTTAGATTTAATTTAAATAGAATCAATATTTGGCGCAAAAATACCGAATTTGTGGTATTGAAACAACTATTTAAAATGATATTATGTAACGTTTTAGCATTTCTTTCTATTCTTAGGATTCCTCCTTCTTTGTTTGGAGAATCCCCCACCCCAAGAACCTTGGTGTGGCGTCGGGTCATCCGCTCTATACCACTTGCCAAAACCAACTTTCACTAAGGCCAACAAGAGCTTCTTCCCGTCGCTTTGTCACCCTAAGTACAAGTAAGCTTTGTCCGCGTGGCATGCCGCTACTCGCCCTCTTCCTATTCTAGTTTACAAGAGAAAGACATTTGCGTTCAAAAGACGACACATCTATTCATGAAAAAACCATTACCTTTGCCCAAGTTTTATGACGATGAGCAAGAAAGAATTAGAAAATAAAATTGTAAGTGTATTAAAAACAATACACGATCCAGAAATCCCTGTAGACATCTACGAATTAGGATTGATATACGAAGTTAAAATTGACAAGGAAAACAATGTTTTTATTGACATGACCTTGACTTCACCCAACTGTCCGGTAGCAGAATCTTTACCGAAAGAGGTAGAGGACAAAACTGCAGCGATAGAAGAAGTTGCCTCGGCAAAAGTGGAAATCGTTTTCGATCCACCTTGGGATAAAAGCATGATGAGTGAAGAAGCACAATTAGAATTAGGTTTCTTGTAAACATTTGCACCATGGACGAAATCGTAAACAAAGTAAAAAACAGTGGTCTTAAAACCATAGACTTGGCACAGTTCATCCCGAATGAGCAAGTGCTTACTTTCGATATTAAAGATTTCTTGTGGCAAGAACTCATTTTAAAAGAGAAAGATTTTAGAGCTGCTTTAAAAGATTTCGATTGGAACACCTACGAAGGTAAGGCCGTTGCTATTATCTGCTCTGCTGATGCCATCGTTCCTACATGGGCTTTTATGCTCGTAGCTTCGTATTTACAAAAGCACAATATCAAACACATTGTAGGATCAAAGGACGAAATGTCTAAGCAACTCATCAAAGCTAAAATTGAGGAAATCAACCCTGCAGATTTTACAGATGAACGAGTGATTGTAAAGGGGTGTGCAGATATTGCCGTTCCCAATTTTGCAATGACTTATTTGGTGACTTACCTACAAAATGAAGTGAAGAGTTTAATGTATGGAGAACCTTGTTCTACGGTTCCTATTTACAAAGCTCCGAGGAAATAGCCACGCACTTCCAACCTTTAGCAAAACACATTTTTAAAATATATTCCAACAAGTCCAGAGATCTTTCTTTGGACTTTTTATTGTCGTGTAAAACAACAATATCACCAGGCTTTAGTGCTTTCAACCTATCCTTCACTTCTTCTAGAGCCACATTCACATCGTAATCATAGGTTAAAAAGGACCACATTACAATATGATAGTCTTTTTGAAGCGCTGCTCCCTTTACCCCGTCTAAACGTCCGTACGGTGGACGGAATAATTTACTCCGTATGTAGCGATCTGCCGCTGCTACATCCTTGAGGTATTCCTTCATTCCAAATTTAAGCGCATGCTTATGATGCATGGTATGATTTCCTACTGCGTGACCTTCCAACTTCAAACGATTAAATAAAGCTGGGTGTTTACGAACATTTTCGCCTACACAAAAAAAGGTAGCTTTAGCATTGTAGGACTTCAACATGTCCAAGATTTGAGGTGTAACCGTGGGTTCTGGTCCATCATCAAAAGTGAGGAAAATACTAGGGCTAGAAACAGAAAAACTCCAGTTTCGCCTCGGGAATACCTTTTGAACGAAAACTGGAGTTTTAAAAAGTTGCATTATTCTATTTTTAGATTGGATCTACTGGACCCGCTCCTAATATTTGTTGTTGCATTGCCGAGTAGATATAGTAGAACTCTGTTGCTTTAGAACCTCCAACAACACGTTGTCCTCTTTCCATCTCTTTTAACCCTTTAACTATACCTTCTACAGCAGAAGTCAAACGATTTTCTAATCCATTAGCATATTCTACAAGCTCTTCGTTAGAAGCACTCGCTGAATTTACCGTAGCTACAACTCTCAATAAGTTTGTCGTTGAAGCGATGAAATCTTTGCTATTGTTGTAAGCCACATCTGCAGATGAGTTTTCAAAGAAGTTAACGTATGTTTCCAATTGTTCCAAGTATTGTCTTGCTAAAGCATCTGCTTCTTCATTCGCGTCCACTTGGTACATCATTATTACATAATTCGCTATAACCCCATCAATGTAGTTAGGAGCAATCTGTTGGTTTTGAACAGAACCTCCAGCGTTAACACGAACCGTTAAACCTCCGTTCGCCATTGGCTCACCCATATCCAATACTTTGTTTAATGGAATCTCTTCTAAAGATTTGTTCAAGATCATTAATACAGTATCCCTAACAGCTTCACCTTCCGTTAACAATTGCTCACGTTTCGTTTTCAAAGAATCTATCACCTCTTGGTCAGAAGGATTGTTCAATAACTCTAGGTTACCCAATTGAGCATCTATATTTCTCAACTGTTGTCCATACTGTGCAGAGTAAATTTCTTCGTAATCCGATGCCAATTGGAAGAAATCTCTTCTGTATTGGTTGGTATGTCTTCTCACGTAGTAATCTGCTACAACGCTTTCTCCTTTAAGGTTACCGAATTTGTATTCGTTCATGTAACAATCGTAAGATGCTAAACGAGAGTTTGTTTTAGCGGCTTGACCTCTTAATGGTGTTAAAGCATAAACAGCTCCACTTTGCACTAAAGCACCTGCTTGGTAGAATGCCTTACTTACGTCAGATCCATAAGGTGAAGAGTAGTATACCGCTCTTTCCCATTCACTGTTTACGATAGCGTCTAACATCATTACTTCTTCACGCGTTAAGCGAGAAACATCTGATCTAAACACAGGTCCTTTCGCAAAAGAAATTCTCATTTCTGAAGGACACATTTCTTTCTCACCTTCTGTAATCAATCCTGACTTCACTACCTTATCTGGATCGATATCGAAAATCAATCCTTTAGAAGGGAAGAAACGAACAGTTCCACCATTGTTTGGTGCCATAAACATGTTATCGTCATTTCTCAAGAACTCCATTACATATTTAGCCGGTAAGTAATCGAAAGAAGACTCCCAGTTCTTACTTGCCTCAAACAATTGCTGAATCAAGTTTTGATCTGCATTCAACTCTCCTTTTTGGTACATGTCCAAAATCTTATCTACTGTTGCGTTGATCGTTAAATAGTCATTAATCGAAGGATTCTCTAACGGCTCCATCAACTTCGCTTGTAATACAGGCAAGTTTTGGTTCATCTTCGCATTCTTCGCGGTCATAGACCCCATTGCATTCGCCAAACTAGATCTGAACGAAAGAATTGCTCTGTTAAACGCTACTTTATTGTGCTTAATTTTCAAAGCCATCACCTCTTTAAACAGCTCTGGTTTTTTGGTTGCCATATCCTGAACAAAGAAACTGTTCAATTCTATAACATCAGAACTACCTGCGTGCATCAAGATTTGATCTTCTGTAAATTTAATTGGTAATGGGTCTGAATCGTAAGCACGCATCTTCATTTGGTTGGTGTACCAGTCTGTTTGCATTAACGATAAGTTACACACCCTAACATCAGTGCGCTTACCTTCTACCTCTTGCAAGTACCATAATGGGAAGGTATCGTTATCTCCATTGGTAAACAAGATAGAGTTTTGCTCACATCCAATTAAATAGTTGTAAGCCAAATCGCGGGCAAAGTAACGCTCACTTCTATCGTGATCATCCCATCCCTGAACACCTAAAATAATTGGTGCTATCATTGCGATAAGAACCGCACCTATAGAGGCACCTGAAGCTCCTTTCACCACTTTATTCATAAGTATGAACAAGTAAATAATTGCCAATCCGATAAGCACAATGATAACTCCTGAAAGGAAGACACTCATTCCTGCTCCAAAACCAATTGCTGCGCAGAAAGCCAATAAGACACCTGCAGAAGCCATTAATTTTGATTGATCGTCTTTTGTAAAGTTTTTATACGCCTCAAATAATCCGTAAACAGATAATCCTATCCAGAAAGCGAAGGCATAGAAAGAAGCCGCATAGGCATAATCTCTTTCTCTCGGTTCAAACGGTTTCTGGTTCAAGTACACCAAGATTGCAAAACCAGTAAAGAAGAACAACAAGGTAACTACAAAGGCATCCTTTGGTGCTTTTCTATAGTGGAAGAACATTCCTATTAAACCAAAAATAAGTGGTAAGAAATAGAAACTGTTGTTACTTGGGTTAGACTTCGATGGGTGAGGTTCATTTTCTCCCATCGCTCCCAAACGCTGTTGGTCAATGAAGTCAAATCCTGACTTGTAGTTTCCACGCATGGCATCACCGTGACCTTGAATATCGTTCTGACGACCTGCAAAGTTCCACATGAAATAACGCATGTACATCCAACCTACCTGGTAATCTAAAAAGTATTGAATATTGTTTCCAAAAGTTGGTAATGGCTTATCATCACTACCTAACTTACTTGGGCTTACTCTTCTATTTTCGTCGTAACCAGACCATTGTTTGTATCCTCTGATTTTGTTCGCATCCGAAGAAAAGAACATACGTGGGAAAATGGTATTTTGAGAATAAGTAGGCACCTGATTTTCTCTACTATCTGCATTCGTTTCGAAGTATTTTTCAACGATTTCGTACTTCTTATCAGATTTTTCCACGAAGGCTAAAGCATCTTTCTCTTCTTTGAAAGATTTGATTTCAGCTCCTCCTTTTGTTGTAATTACGAATCGTCTATCGTAGAAAGGAGAACGGTCTCCCCACTTCGATCTGTCTTCGTTCATTTTTGAGTTCCAGTATGGACCGTATCCTATCGGCCAAGAACCGTATTGCTCACGTTTTAAGTAAGCGTGTAATGTTACTAAGTTTTCTGGGTTGTTTTCATCCAACGGTGGGTTGGCATTCGAACGAATTACAATAGTAGCGAATGAACCGTAACCAATGAACAATACAATTAAACCTAAAATTGCTGAGTTCGTAAATTTCCAATCTTTCTTACGTGTATAGTACAAACCGAAAATTAATAGTCCTAATAGGATAACGAAGAAAGTTATGGCACCACTCATGAAAGGTAATCCCAATGAGTTTTTAAACCAAACCTCCATAGAACTCGCTAAGTCTATCGTTTTTGGAATTACTCCATTCTGAACAAATCCTAAAACTAATACCCCTATAACTCCTGTTAATATGAATGTTTTTAAATCGACTTTGTCTTTGTAGTTGAACATGATAACGTAAGCCATACAAGGCAACACCAACAATCCTAATAAGTGGACCCCTATCGCTAATCCAAACAAGAACATGATAAGTATCATCCAACGCATCGGACGAATGTCTGGTGATAATTCTCCGTGCTTAATCGCTGTAGACTCTTCATCCCACTTTAATAGTGCCCAGAATATAACAGCTGTAAACAAAGAAGACATGGCGTAAACTTCACCTTCTACGGCAGAGAACCAGAATGATTCTGTAAAGGTATAAGCCAAGGCTCCAACAACACCTGATCCTAAAATAGCAATTTGCTGAGCTTTGGATAACACTCTACTTTCTTTGAAAGCCATCTTCTTAGCCAACATTGTAATGGACCAGAACATGAATAATATGGTAAATGAACTACTCAATGCCGACATACGGTTAATCCATAGTGCAGCTGAATCTGGTGAAGTAAAGAAGGTAAACAATCTACCAAACAACATAAAGAGCGGTGCCCCGGGAGGGTGACCAACCTCTAATTTATAAGCTGCTGTGATGTATTCTCCACAGTCCCATAAAGAAACTGTATCTTCTAGCGTGATAAAGTAAACAGCGGTAGCGATCAGGAAAACCAACCAACCGATTGTTACATTAAGCGATTTATAGTTCATAATTTTGTCTTAGTACAGTACGCGAATTTAACAATCTTAGCGAGTCTGTTGTCATCTAAAAAACTAAAAAATGCTAACGTGCTTGTTTTAGATCTTAATTTTAAGCGAGTTATATTTTTTTTTGAATTTTTTTAATGAAAAGGCTTTGTGTTTCTCATTTTATTCATAAATTTGCAACCGCAATCGCTGACAAACAAAGTTGAAAGCAATTGAAAAATGGCCTATGGTGTAACTGGCAACACGTCTGATTTTGGTTCAGAAGAGTCTAGGTTCGAGCCCTAGTAGGCCAACAAAGAAAACGAAGTTCAAAAGAGCTTCGTTTTTTTTTGCTTTTAACTTTTGTAATCTTAGAATCGCGGGATCAGATCTCTCTCAGCGATAGCAGTTGCAGCCCTTATCCCCAAGCATCTTGGAGGACGGACGTTAACAGATAGCGCTATTGGATTTAGATAAAAAGAAAAAGAGCCTTAACCACAAAAAAAGCGTGTCCAAATTGAACACGCTCTTCTATAAAATATATTTTTCAAAACCTTACCCCATATATGGTGCGATCATAAGGTAAACCACCACTCCTGAAACAGCTACAAAGAACCATATAGGAAAGGCAAACCTTACTAATTTCTTATGTTTCTGATAATTCCCCATCCATGCGTAAGAATACGCGATCATTACTAATGGAATTACAGCAACACTTAATACGATATGCGCAATTAAAAGCGGATAGTAGATGACCCCTAAATCACCTCCGTAAGAAGTAGATTCACTCGTCATGTGATACACCACATAACTTGCCAAGAAAAGCAAACTCAACACCAAGGCAAAACGAATAAGCCTTCTGTGCGCTTCCATATTGCCTTGCTTAATCATATACAATGCTGCTACTAATACAAGAGAAGTTATAGCGTTAATGGTAGCATAAATTGGCGGTAAAAAACTCGTGTCTACTCCAGGAATTTTAACTCCAAACAACACAGCCACAACCAAGGGTACTGCAATAGAAATGATCCAAGTCCACGTTTTAAACTGCTTAATTTGTGCAGGTGTTTTTGCTTCCATACTATTCATTTTCTCCGTATTCTTCTTTTAATAACTTTCTAATATCAGCTTCTAGGCGCTTTAAGTTTTCAGCCCCTTTTCCATCTCTTTCCAAAACATCATATACTCCACGCACATGTTTGGTTCTATCTACCAAGATAAAGTGAGGACTATGCGCATAACCACCTTCTGCATTTGGTTCATTGATGGCATTTACAAAGAAACTTTGCGTACCTAATTTATGTACGAAAGCTTCCCTTTCTCCGGTTAAGAAATACCAGTTCTTTGCCGTAATATCATGTCTATCTATATACACACGTAAACGATTTACAGTATCTCTTTCTGGATCTATACTGAAGGATAGAAATTGAATTTTATCACTAAGGTCTTTGGTATTCTCTGCAAGTTTATCCATTTGTCCTGTCATTGGAGGACAAATGGTTGGACAGTGCGTAAAGAAAAACTTAGCAATAGATATTTTACCTTCGAGGTCTTTATTGGTAAAAGGAAGTGAATCTTGTGTTAAGAAACTGAATTCCTCTTCAATGTAATCAAAGATGGTATCACCTTTCTCATAGCCTTCTTCTTCTCCCGTGGCTATCTCATGATACCCCAAGTGAGGAAGAACATACTTTGGTTTGTTTTCACAACTAATCAAAGCACCTATCACCAATAAACCTAGTAGATATTTCATATTACTCTGCTTCTTCTTCAGCTTTTGCAGCTGCCTTATCGTATTGTTTTTCTAGCAATGAAATGTGTTCGTTGAGGTCTCTCACCATACCTTCAGTTGCACCTGAACGCAACATACGTACATGATTTTCCTTATCCACGATGATCATTGTCTCTAACCAAGGTTTTCCTTTGTAGGCTTTTTCATCATTGGCCTCCATCAGACTCAAATCTTTGTTGGTGATATCATAGATCTGTTTAGGATCTCCTTTAACCAACATCCACACGTCTGGGTTATAGCCTTCGATTTCGTCTTTTACAGTAAAGTCAATAGCTCCTAAATCATCTAAGGCATTTCCTTCTTCGTCTACAAGAATAGAAACGAATTTGATATGAGAAGCGTTGCGCTGAAGCTTTCTGTACTTTTGGTAAATCAACAAATTGAAACGCGCCATATCTATGGCACAATCTACCGGACATGTATTCTGAATGGTAGAGAAGATAACAATGTTACCTTTCATTGATTCGTTAGAGATTGTCTTACCATCTGCCGTAGTGAATTCGTATTCGCCCACATTTCCGTAATCTCCTAATTCCTGAAATTTGTTTTCGCACTTGTTCATGGAAAACAATACCAATAAAGAAGCCGGTCCAAAGACAAGCAACATCATTAATATTGCTCTACCTCGACCGGCTTTAGTTTTTTGTGTAGCCACTATATATGTGTTTTGCTATTTTTTACATTGCAAGATGCACCGCACTACCTTCAGTGAATGCAATAAACATTAAGTAAACAATGAACAATGCATATGGTAATAAGATTACCCACTTCAATGATTTTCTTTCATCACCTAAGTGCATAAATACCATCACAATGTAACCTGCTTTCAAAAGTGTTAATGCGATGAATAAAATTTTAACTGTTAACCAAGCTCCTGAACCTTGCTTAACCATAGCTCCTAAGATTACTTCAACTGCAGTAACTACAGTAAGTAATAAAGTAACCATCCAAATTTTCTTTCTGATCTTAACTCCCTGCTCTTCTGAGTGGTGTCCGTCTAAAGAATATTCTATTATATCGTCTCTTTCCATTTCTATTTCTTTAATGCGTTATAGTACTGTTTGCTTTCTACCTGTTAGATTAAGTAGAAGAAAGTAAATACGAATACCCAAACTAAATCGACAAAGTGCCAGTACAATCCAGTTTTCTCTACCATTTCGTAGTGACCTCTTTGGTGGTAAATACCTCTAAGAACTCCTAAGAAAATAATGATGTTAATGATAACTCCAGAGAATACGTGGAATCCGTGGAAACCTGTGATAAAGAAGAAGAACTGTCCGTACTGATCTGGACCGTACTCATTCTGTGTCATATTAGCTCCGTAAACAACTGCACCTTTTGTTAATGCTGCGTAGTACTCATCTGCTGCTCCTTCTTCTGCAGAAACTCTAGTAGATTCATCTGCCGCTGAAGAGATAGCGTGTTTCGTACCTGCTTCCTTAATGATCAATTGTAAATTCTCATCAGCTGCCTTGTTCACTTTAGCAACAGAACCGTCGTGTAAGTGAATTGTTAAGTTATCAGCAGTACCGTGTAAGTGACCTGCTTGAGCAGCGTGTTGGAATTCGTGTAATAAATCTTCAGTAACTAAATCACCTACTGCGTGGTGGTGACCAGCCTCAATTACTTCAAAGTTTTCGATTGTTCCGAAATCTCCTTTAACTACAGCTACAGAACCGTCGTTTAAAGTTACTTTTCCGAAGGGTGTACCGTGGATAAAGTGAGACCATTCCCAAGCCTGAGAACCTAAGAAGAAGAAACCACCGATAATCGTAGCCAACATCCACTTAATCACACCTTTTTTATCCATTCTATGACCAGCCTCTACAGCCAATACCATCGTTACAGATGATACGATAAGGATGAAAGTCATCAAAGCTACATAAGCTAAAGGATATCCGTTTCCTAAAAATGGTAATGCCTCAAAGGTCTCCTCACCTATAGGCCATGTTCCTTGTGTAGAATACCTTGTATATCCGTAAGCAACTAACAATCCTCCGAAAGTTAAAGCATCAGATACAAGGAAAAACCACATCATTAATTTTCCGTAGCTTGCACTGAATGGAGATCCTTTTCCTCCCCATAGCGTAGCACTATCAATTTCTTTTGTAGCGTGACCAGCCATAATAAAATTTATTTTTTTGCAAGTTTAATGAATAAAAAGTAAAAATAGTAACAAATAGACCCATAATGCACCTAAAAAATGCCAGAAAATTGAACCTGACTTCAAATTAACTGCATTAGAAGCATCCCATCGCCCTGTGAATGAACGAATTGTATACACCAACATCATAATCACTGCACAAATCACGTGAAGGAAGTGCAAACCAGTAATCATGAAGAGGTATGCTGTACTCGTGTCTGAGTTACCTCTCAACAACTTATTCTGTAAATTATCGCTCAACACCTCTCCATTGTAATGAAGTTTTCTATCGATGTATTGCAATTCTTTTCCTGCGTAATATAAGTGAAAATCTTCTCCCATTTTACCTGAGATGAAAAAATCACCCCTTTCATCCATAATATTTCTTGCCAAATGCGTCAAACGTTCAAACTCTAATTGTTGTAAAGTTTCACCATTTGTTTTTACGAATTTACCATTCACTAAACTCAAAGGTTCATCCTTATATAAGAAAGTAAAACGTTCACCGTATTGAGCTAAGTTAAATGACTTTTTAAAATCTGTACCCAGATCGAAATTCATCATAAAAGTTCTCAAGGCTTGTGCATCCTCTTCAGAAAGGATCTCACCATTTTTCTCATAGCTGTTTCCTTCTATATCCAAAAGTACTCCATCCATCTTTATGCTGTAGTACTCACCGTAACGCCCATCCGTTACCATGATCTTAGATACAAAGTGAGCTCCTTCTTGATTTAAAGCGCTATACCCTTTCCATTGACTAATACCAAAAGCAATACCCAATATCGTTGTAAGCAATAAAAGCATAGATGTTTTTTTCATATCTCCTGCCTTGATTGCTTTCACCGCCATATAAAGTGGTAAACTACTTATCAAGATTAAAACCGTACTGATCCAAAATGCCGTCGGAAACTTCACTTTCACCCAGAAACCATCTCCCATAGAAACGATGTAGGCCGAAGTTAAACCCGCAAAGAACATGGTGATACTGAAGATAAATACCCAAACCAATCCTTTTTTGGTTTTCTCCTTTTGCTCAGGAGGCAAAGAGTTTATAAAGTTCTCTTTCATTGTATTTCGTTTTTTAAAATTCTATAACTACACAAAAAACCTATCTAATACATAGGTAAATTGAATAAGTGGTAAATAGATGATTGACGCAAACATTAGCTTACGCGCATCTGCATCTTCTAAAGTTCTGTATAATTTGTATGCGTATAGGAAGAATAACAATCCTAACACAGAAATGATCACTACCGTAATGTTACTTTCTATATAACCTAACAACCATGGGAAAAGGCTAAATGGAATCAGTAATAAAGCGTAAAACATAATTTGAAAGGCCGATGCTTTAGATTTTCCAGACTTAGAAGGCAATAAATCGAAACCTCCTTGTTGATAGTCTTCGTGAGATATCCATGCGATAGCCCAGAAGTGAGGAAACTGCCAAACGAATTGAACAAAGAACAAAGCACCTGGTAACAATCCGAATTCTCCTGTAACAGCTACAGCACCTATCATCGGTGAAATGGCTCCCGGAAACGCCCCTACCAAAACAGCCCATGGAGAAATTCGCTTCATTGGCGTGTATACAAATGAGTAAGAAACGTAAGATAATAAACCGAGAACTGCAGCGTACAAATTCAACTGGTACAACATCCATGTTCCGATGATTAAACAAACAGCTACCACTACTACACCTTCTCTTACCGACATATTACCTTGAGGTAAGGGGCGCATTTTGGTACGGTTCATTTGTGCATCTAAATCCTTTTCTATGATTTGGTTTGTTCCATTACTTGCTCCGGTAACCAAAATACCTCCAAGTAACAAGTAAAGCAATTCTAATCCAGAGCTACTCTTCCCTTCAATTCCAATTGCAAATAAATATCCTGATAACGCCGAGACTACCACAGAAACGGATAATCTGATTTTTGTGAAAAGCATGTAATCTTTTCTTTTTGACGGCTTCTTTTCTACTTGAGAAGTTGTAGTTTTTTCGCTCACAAATTTTGATTTAATAAATCGCTGGCAAATTTAGCCATAATTTGGGAAGAAGGGTAGAAGATTGACATTTCTTTACCCTTTCGGTCTGATATTCAAAGAAAGTAGGAGTTTAGGGACTAAAAGCTGTATGAATTTGACTTCCACAGGTTGGTTTTCACTCCAAAATGAAGTCCAACAGCAGTAGTATTCACTTGCTCTACTCTATCATTCATGAGAATTCCATTAGCAAAAACAACCAACTGTATTTTTTTCACTAACTCGTACTGGGCACCAAGCGTTAAACGGGTCCTTCGTAAAGCCCCTCCATTGGCAATGGTATAACCATATTCATTTTCTCTTTCGGTATAAGCTTGGTAAGGATCTGTTCCCGAACTAAAATCTTCCCTATCATTCTCTCCTCCTCTAAGCAAGTGCATAAAGGTAAAATTGAACATTAACGTTTCATTGTACTCGTACTGAACTCTCGTGTATGATTCTACAAAATTAGCACCAGCAGGATGAGCCAGGGCAAACCCTCTATTCCCATAATTTTGTGTGGTATTCAAATGTGAATAGGTAAAAGGTCGAACAGCATTTACCTCTGTTGAATAATGCAGTTTATCATTTAGTAAATTCCCTTTCACACCGACTTGAACACCAAATTTATTGGCCCACCAGCGCGTCCTGTTCAAAAGCTCAGTAACCGCTCCGTCATCAATAATGAATTGTCCGAAGATCAAATGATGACCTAATTTATAGTTTGCATTTAGCCCGAGTAACACATTATCTGAACTCCCCAAACCATATTCGGCAGGACGGAAAAACAACAGGGGATTTAAATACTCGAGTTCATATCCACGGTTCCATGTCGTATCTGTAGGCTGAAAAACAACCGTTTCAAACAAACTCAATTCAAAATTCGGTGTAACATCTACACTTAAATAATGCGTTGCAGCATATTTATTTAAACTTCCCGTGGTTGTATTTTCTTTAAAAAACTGATATAAATTGAGCAATTTCAATTTCCAGACCTTTGTATTTAATGCAGCATAGGGATAATTTTTCCCTACATCACTTAAGAGTAAGGATCGCTGACCATTTCCCAATTGAAATTCACCCACACCAGCCTGTAAATTAAAAATCTTATTTGGCGAATAACTCACAACAGCATCTAGATCAAACAAAGGATGAAAGGCCATATAATAAGGAGCTGAAGTCGCCAACTTGTAATTGTACTCCCAAAAACTGCCGTCATCTACCTGATTACTTCCGGCCATTGCACCGAGCTTCACATATAACTTTTTTCCAGCTTGCATTTCGAGTTGAGCCCCTAAGTGACCTGTCATTAACAAATCATCAAACACCCCACCTTCAAAGTTGATCAGCGGAGAAAACACCAAAGTCGATTTTCCCTTTTCCCAACTTCGCAAACCTCGGTTTTCTTCTAAAAAAGTTAAAGGAAGTGTTGAAGCGTTATCTCCTTGGGTCCAGAATAAATCTTGACTCTTATTCCAAGGTTTCGTTTGCGCGAACACCTGTAAGACAAGGCAGAAACAACTGATAACGAAGAGTAACTTTCTCATTAGTAATTATGGTGTTTATTGCGCAAGGCAGTTCGTATTCCTAATTGGATAATCTTTGCATTGATACCACTCTGTTCATCTATCCTGTAGCTTGCTTTTACAAAGCCTCTTAAATTTGTGTGTGCATTAAATCTGTAACCAAGTTCTCCACTTAAAAACCATGTACTGTACAGTGAAGAGGCAATATCTTCTCCTTTGGTTTCAAATACATTATTTAAACTGTTGGAAAAACCTAAATTTTTATAAAAAGTTGCAAAACCTTGGATATAGAAGTTTCTGTAGAAGTAACTCACTTCTCCCAAAATCTCGGTAGTACTATTCCCTAAGGAATAAGCAAGGGGTAAATTAAAAGAGGTATAAGCCAACCTTCTGTTATTGGCTTGGTAAAGTTCTTCACTTGTTTGATTGTACTCTAACAATACCGATAGTTCGTGTTTCCCAAAACTCATGTGAGTTCTCGTACCCAACTGTAAACCAAACTGCTTATTTTTAAAATCATCCGTTAAGAACTGTGCATAAATCAGATACTTTTCTTTCCAACGGTATCCAATATTTACACCTACCAGATTTTTAACTTTCGCATCTTCAAATCCATGTAAAGCAGTATTTAATAACGGAACAGGTAGATAATATTCCATCGGAACGTTTTTCGATTGTAACGAGTCTTCTTTAAACCAAATCCCCGATTCAAATAAGGTAATATTTAAATTGGACATTGGAGAATAACTCAAGCGATGCACACTTCTGGCCTTGCGTTCGAATGGAGCTTCTACCGTAGTATAAAATTGTCGACGCAATAAATTCAATGCTTTACCGATTTGAAAACTATATTTCCATTGAGGTGCAAATTCTGTTTCTATTTTAAACTGCGTGGAAGCTGGAGCAAAATCTGAAAGTAATAAAGAGCGCTTTCCGTAGCCTTCAAATTCTGGTGAGGATCCTAATTGTAGGGTAAGATATTTACTTTGCCTCCATCTCACATAAGATGCAGAATAACCATAATCAAATCCGTCGATTCCAAAAGGCTTCGTACGCAGTGCATTTGGAATAACGGCATGTTCAGTGATATAAGCTCCATTCACTAACTTTTGTTCTCCACGTGCTGAATAAGCGTCGGTTAAATACTGCGCAAAAGCACTTTGGTTTTCATAGTAGGAAGTGGAGAAGGAAAGCTGTTTCAAAATCTCACCTTCCACAATAAACCCTCTTGTATTTTGATAAATCTCTTTTGGAATATCAGCGAGATCTGTTCCGTATTGAAAATCAACAATAGGATCTACCGTTAAATAGAGAATCCCATCTGAAATCACAAACAAATGTTCGTTATACAATTTTCTTCCAAGCCAGCTTTGTCGTGCCTTCTGGTATTCATTCCAAGCATTCGTACGCTTTGGGATTTCCAGATATGAAGCAGGAAAACTTAACGGAAGTTTATCCGCTCGAAAAATTGCCTCTTGTTTAAAAAAATCGTGACTAGGAAGCAACAAACTTTCTTGTCCCCAACTCCAACAAGAAGTCAACATTAGTAGTAATAGAAATCGTATTCTCATAGATCTAGGACCTTCTTTTTCGCAATGAAATATGGGTTGGTCAAATTCGGTCTGTTATACATCAATGGCTCCAATGTTTCTGCATGTAATACCTCACCACCTATGGCTTCATAAATAGCTTGTCCGGCAGATATATCCCATTCCATAGTAGGAGCAAAGCGTGGATACAAATCAGCTTTACCTGCTACCAGGTCAAAAAACTTAAGTGAAGAACCTTTTTTAATGAAGGCTGCTTTTCCATATTTACCTTCAGCTTTACGAATCACATTCAAGGTATTTCCCGAATGATGCGTTCTTGAAGTTGCCACCATCAACTGTTCGTTTACCTCTTCGATTTGCAAAAGTTCAACCCATTTATCTTGTTGATAGATTTCATCATAGCTACAAGTAAATGCTCCAAAGGCTTGTCCCCCGAAAATGAGTTGTCGCATAACAGGAGAACCAATGGCCCCAAATACCGCTTTATGATCATGAATCAAGGAGATATTTACAGCAAATTCACCGTTCTTTTTAATGAACTCTTTGGTTCCGTCGAGTGGATCCACACACCAAGACTCTATCCAATTTTTACGTTCTTCAAAATCTGCTTTTTCTCCTTCTTCTCCTGTAACAGGGATATTTGTTTTTGCCAAGTGTTCTCTTATGATGAAGGATGATGCCAAATCTGCCTTCGTAACAGGACTTCCGTCATCTTTTGCGATAGCAGCAAAATCTTCTTGGTAGATCTCCATTATTTTTCCACTCGCTTCTACGATAGCCTCAAGGGCAATAAAATGCTTTTCGCCTAACTTCATCATTTAATCTTCTATATAATTCAACAAATCATTCAATAAAGAACTTGCTCCTATCCTAAAAGTGGAAGGATGTAAAAAGACTTCACCACAGATTTGATTTACCATTTCTTTATATTCAAGGGCTTGCTCGAGATTTCGAACTCCACCACTTACTTTTAATCCAACCTTTTGACCGGTTTCCTTAAAGTGCTCTACCACAACTTTACACATTTGCTCAAATGCTTGTGGTGTTGCACCTCCATTTTTCCCGGTTGAGGTTTTGAGGAAATCCGCTCCTCCCCTTATCGCAATTTGAGCAGCCAAAACAATTTCCTTCTTCGTCAACATGGAAGTTTCGAGTATCACTTTTAATTTCTTCAATGGAAGTTGCGCACGAATGGCTACAATTTCATCAAAGAGCAAATCCAACTTCCCTGCTTTCAATAATCCCAAATTCATGACCACATCAACTTCGTCAATCGCTAATTGATTAAGGGCAGCTGCATCATTAATTTTGGTACCTAAGAGTTGCTGACTATCCGGAAAACCACACCCAACCACAACGCGTTGTAAGCTGTAATTTTTTAGGAGTTTATTCACCACGTCTATTTGTGTAGGGTAAACACAAACTCCAGCAACATCATAACCTTTCTCCAGTAAGGGATGAAGTGTCCGAATAAATTTTGATATAGTCTTCTTGTTATCTGTAATAGATAAGGATGTATAATCTAAATACGATAATATTTCTCGGGCGTTCTCCTTCATTAGAAATAAAAAAAGTCCAACGCTAAAAGCATTGGACTTTAAATATAGTAAATGAATTTTTATTAATTCAATGTGAAGTTAATTGGAATACGACACACAGACCTTACGGGTTCTCCGTTTTTCTCTCCTGGCGACCATTTAGGCATAGAACGTACAACACGTTTCGCCTCTCTATCCAATTCTTTCGAAACCGACTTAATGATTTCGATTCCTGAAATAGACCCATCACGCTCAACAACGAATTTCACATACACCTTACCTTGGTCACCCATCTGACGAGAAATCTCTGGGTACTTTGTATTATCGATAAGGAATTGTTTCATTGCTGCTGGACCACCTGGGAAACCTGCTTCCACATCTGGGAAGTCAACAATAGGAGGTTGTGGCGGCTCCGGCTCCTCTTCTTGAACCAACTTAACTGGTGCTGGATCAATTGGGGGTGGTGGATCCTTATCCTCATTCTCCTTCACTTCCAACTCCTCATCTAACACAGGCTCCTGTGCTGGTGGGGGTGGAGGTGTATCCTCTGGTGGGGGTGGTGGCTCCTCTTCTTGTTTGGTCTCTGTTTCCATTGGCAAATCCAAATCTTGCTTTTTATTTTGTCTTGCAGACTTATCCTCTACGGGAGTTCTGTAAGAAAAAGATGCAAGAATCAGAGAACCTATAATCAAAAAGCCCAACATACTTAAGGGTAAGCGCACGCGCTCTCCGTCTACTTCGGGATTTTTCTTAACTTCCATAATTCTTCAATATTGTTGCTAATATACAAAGATCTATTAGCAAAATTAAACCTTACAATCAATAATAGTTGCGGTACAAGAAGTAAAAACCACAGGTACCTACACCAACGCCAACGACGTTTGCTATTATGTCATAAATATCAAATACTCTGCCAGAAATAAAAGCTCCTTGTAAGAATTCAATCGCTACACCAATGGCGATAGCAAAGCTAATTACAAGTACATAAGCTTTATCTCTTAATAAGCGATTCACTCTTTGGCGCTTAAATCCTGTTAACCATAAATGAACTAACAAGGCGTAAATACCCGTGTGAACTACTTTATCGAATTCAAAAACGAACCAATCCGTTCGCTGTAATTCATTTCCCGGCGTTAAACTCAACCCCACAACGGTGATGAGCCATAACAAACCTGGCAGAATAAATCTAAACATTATCCAACTAACGCCTTGTAAGCATCAGCATCCATTAAAGCGTCGATTTGCGCTGCGTCAGCAACTTTCACTTTAATCATCCAACCATCTCCGTAAGGATCGCTGTTTACGCTTTCTGGCTCACTTTCCAATTCTTCGTTGAATTCAATGATTTCTCCAGAGATAGGCATAAACAAATCAGATACTGTCTTTACAGCTTCTACTGATCCAAATACTTCTTCAGCATCTAAAGTTTCACCTTCAGTTTCTACTTCAACGTAAACGATATCACCCAACTCTCCTTGAGCAAAATCTGTAATACCGATTGTAGCGATATCACCTTCAACTTTCACCCATTCGTGATCTTTAGTATACTTTAATTCTTGTGGAATATTCATGCTTTAAATTTTAGTACTTGCAAAAATATAATTTTGAACGTTGATTTAATAACATGCTGTCACTTTTTTACAATTTCTTCATATTGGAAGTTCAAATCCCGACAAGCATCACCGAGCAATATACTTTGATCTTTTGGCTAGACTTTGCCACTCCCCTTATTTAGTTGTCTTTTTCGCCTCTACTTCCTCCCCTTTTTAGTACGCAAAAATTCTTTATTTACATATATTTGTTTTTATGGTAAATAGTGACCAATTCAAGGACATAGAAGGAAGAATTACAGCACTCTATTCTTACTTAGAAATAGAGAATAAGCTATTAGAAATACAAGAGGGAGATCTTAAATCCCAAGACCCGACTTTTTGGGACGATCCCAAAAAAGCGGAAGTGGTTTTAAAGAAACTGCGTCAAAAGAAATTTTGGGTAGAATCATACAATGCATTAAAGGAAGGCTTGGATGATTTAGAGGTATTGATAGAATTCCATAAAGACGGTGCTGGTTCTGAGGAAGAAATAGATGAGCTCCATGCTAAAATATTGAAAGACTTAGAAGAATTAGAATTGAAAAACATGCTTTCTGGAGAAGAAGATAACCTTAACGCTGTGCTTCAAATTACAGCAGGTGCAGGAGGTACAGAAAGTTGTGACTGGGCTTCAATGTTAATGCGTATGTATACCATGTGGGGAGAAAAACATGGGTACAAACTCAAAGAGCTCAATTATCAAGACGGGGATGTAGCCGGTATTAAAACGGTAACCATCGAATTTGATGGAGATTTTGCTTTTGGATATTTAAAAGGAGAAAACGGCGTTCACCGTTTGGTACGTATCTCACCTTTTGACTCTAATGCCAAACGCCATACTTCCTTTGCTTCTGTTTATGTATACCCATTGGTGGATGACACCATTGAAATTAACATTAACCCCGCTGATATAAGTTTTGAAACTTTTAGGTCTGGTGGTAAAGGAGGACAAAACGTGAACAAAGTAGAAACTGCTGTACGTTTACGTCACGAGCCATCAGGAATTGTTATTGAAAACTCTGAGTCTCGTTCACAGTTAGGAAACAAAGAGAAAGCCATGCAATTGTTGAAGTCGCAATTATACGAATTAGAGCTGCGTAAGCGTATGGAAAAACGAAATGAGATAGAAGCAGAGAAAATGAAAATTGAATGGGGATCTCAAATTAGAAACTATGTTATGCACCCCTATAAATTGGTGAAGGACGTTAGAACCGGACATGAAACAGGGAATGTTGATGCAGTGATGGACGGAGATTTGGATGAATTCCTGAAATCTTACCTGATGAAATTTTAGGAGAAAACGCTTTCTTCTGCCTATCAAACGCAGTATTACTAAGGGAACCGAAACAAATAGTTTAATAAAAAATACGAATAATAATTAACAACTACTTCGCAGCAAAATTATAAGACTTGACACAAATATATGTCTTAGCTTTGAAGTGAAATTTAACACTTAATGTTATGTCAGAAACAACAGAAAACAACCCGATCCTTAATGAAGGAAACGAAAATAAACCTAAGGGAGCTATTTGGATAATAGTTGCCATCACTGCTTTAATTGGAATTGCTGTAATGGGATTCATGTACTCAGGACAGAAATCAGCGAAGGAAGATTGCCAAATTGCCAATGAGCAGTTGGAACAAGAAATGAAAGCTATGAACGATGCGCTTTCAGGATACATAGATATTACAACATCAGATTTGAAACAAGATTTCCAAACGATGTTAGATACCTATGATGAAATGGTAGAGTTTGACGCTTCTTTAAAAGACAGTATTGATATTCAAAAAGCGAGAATCGAATCTTTAATGGAAGATTTGAAGACCAACAAGAGAAGATCATACAGAGAAATTAATAAGTTGAAAACGGAGAACAAAACCTTACGTAAGATTATGAAAGGTTACTTGGTACAGATCGACTCATTAAATACCTTAACAGGAACACTTTCTGATCGTCTAGTGGAAACAGAAACAAGACTTTCTACAACGGAGCAAGAAAGAGATCTTTACGCGCAAACAGCAGCACAAAACGAGCAATTGGTTAAAGAAGGATCTAAATTATCTGCGTACAACTTTAAAACTTACGCATACAGATATACGATTAACGGTTCTCCTGACGAAACAAACAGAGCCAGAAGAGCTGATGGAGTAAAATCTGAATTCACGCTTGGTGAGAACAAAATTGCAATGGCTGGAAACAAAACAGTTTACATGCAAGTAATTGATCCAAATGGAAAAGTGATTTACGCGAAGGCTAACAATACTTTTGATGCTAATGGTACTACTTTAATTTACACAGACAAACGTGAGATTAACTACCAACAAAAAGAAATTGATATGGCTGTAGTTCACAACCTTCAGGGTAGAGAATTAGAAAAAGGGAATTATACAGTAAAAATCTTTGCAGATGGAACTGTAATTGGAACAGATAGTTTCACTTTAAAATAAACAAGACTGCCTACCTTTAAAAATGTAGTTATTGTTGACTAAAACTTATAACGGTCTACCCTGAGGTAGACCGTTTTTTTTTTAGAGCTCTTTTCTATCTAACCTTCTTACCTCTCCAGGTTTTAAATCTCCTAATGTTTGGTTTCCAATACGCCAACGAATCAATCGTATAGTAGGGTGTCCAACAACGGCAGTCATCTTCCTAACTTGGCGAAATTTACCTTCGTTAATGACCAATTTTATCCAACTCATAGGACCATGACTCGGGTCTCTTTCTTTTCTAGGGTTAGGTGGTATATGCGCTATATCGTCGTGTAAAGTTGCCTTTGCAGGTAAGGTTTTATAACTTTCTCCCTCTATAGAAATCTCAACACCTTCTTGTAAGTTCTTTAAAGCTAGTTCATCAATTACCCCGTCTACTTGTACCCAATATTCCTTTTCAAATTTAGCACTGCGCACATCGGCGCTAAACTTCCCGTCTGTGGTAAGTAAAAGTAAACCTTCGGTATCTGCATCTAATCTACCTATGGCCATCGTGCCTTCTGGAAAATCGTAGATATCTCCTAAAAGTTTCTTTTTTCGCTTTCCATTTTGAACAAATTGAGAAAGGCAACGCACGGGTTTATGTAAAATAAAATCTTGGTGTTCTACCATCGAGAAATTTCCTTTATTTCATCCGAGAGGATTCTTCCAGAGTTATGCTTTTCTTGTAAGCTCAACTTTAACATCGCCAATGCAATATCTGTAGATCTAATGGCTCTGTATTTTTTGAGTCCTCCAATCATAAGGCAATGAAACAAGGGCATCACAAACTGGGCAATTTTCTCACCTGTTCTCTTCTCTTCCCTGTCTCCCATGATCAACGAAGGTTCTAACACATAGGTATGAGATACACCTTGTTCCATTACATCCCTTTCCATTTCCCCTTTTATTCGGTTGTATGCAATAGAACTATTAGGATTTGCTCCAAGCGCGGAAATTACGATGAAATGAGTCACTCCATTTCGCTTCGACGCTTGCGCCAATTTCACAGGCACGCCATAATCTATCGCTTTATATTTATCTTGATCTGGAGTTTTGGCCTTTGTTGTACCTATGCAACAAAATACAACATCCGCCTTCACCTCCTCTAACCAGGCTGTTTCTTCAACAATATCAACGGTTACCTCTTTCAATTTAGCACTCTTTTTTCCAGTAGCCCTTCTACCGAAAGAAATTACCTCATCAAAATCCGGGTGCATTAAAAGTGCATCCAGCAAAAAGCCACCAGTTAAACCAGTGGCTCCAATAATTATTGCTTTTTTCTTTTGCATAGCTTAAAAATACACAAAAGTGGATTGTTTTTATTTAATCTTTTTTAGTGAAATAAATGATAGGTCTAAAACCTACAGTTTTACTTGCTCCTTTATAGGTCGTATAACTTCGATTACGCACATCATAACCATAATCTTGCCAGCTTCCTCCACATACGGTATCATCTAAAGTTAGCTCAGCAACGTTACCATTTAAGCAATATACCCCATAAGAACTTGGGTAATAAGATTGCGATAGCGCCATTAAATCTGCTCCATCTAAAAAACGTTCTCCTTTCTTCATCGGAACAATAATAGGATTTCCGTTTTCATCCCCCACTCGCTTCTGGAGGGGAGCGGTTTGAGATGGCGCTCGCTCTCGCGCTACCGGGAG
>NZ_JAWWCF010000007.1:0-32301 GCF_033720595.1 Lishizhenia sp.
TACGAAGGAGCAGGTGTTCAGCACATCGCGGTAGCGACAGATGATATCATTGAAACAGTGAGTCAGTTGAAAGCACGTGGAGTTGAGTTCTTACCACCACCCCCACAAGCATACTACGATATGATTCCTGAGCGTTTAGGAGAACACAGAGATATGATGAAAGAAGATATTTCTAAGTTGCAAGAGTTATCTATCATGGTTGATGCTGATGAGGAAGGGTACTTATTACAGATCTTTACAAAACCAGTTGAAGATAGACCAACTTTGTTCTTCGAAATCATCCAAAGAATGGGTGCTCGTGGATTTGGAGCAGGTAACTTCAAAGCTTTGTTCGAGTCTATCGAAAGAGAACAAGCAAATAGAGGAACGTTATAATTATCACTATTATTGAAGAAAGCCGCAGCATATATTGTTGCGGCTTTTTTTGTTTAAATCATGGCTGCTTTTCGGTTCTTTCCTACACTTTGTTGTGAACGCAGTGTTTTATTAAATTTAATTTCTAATTTGCCAGAAAACTACTGCTACTATGAAAAATTGGAATTTAGAAATTAGGTGGGGTGTGATATTTACCCTTGTAGCCTTGCTTTGGATGGTTATGGAAAAGGCTTTAGGATGGCACGATGAACATTTGGATAAACATATGTGGTTGACCAATTTGTTTGCCATTCCAGCAATACTTGTTTTTGTTTTGGCGATGAAGGAAAAACGAATCAAGGTGTATAACGGAAGTATTAATTTTATACAAGCATTTTTAACGGCTGTAAAAATTTCTGTGGTTGTGGCTATCCTTTCACCTCTTTCGCAATATATTACCTCTGTTTATATTACTCCAAATTACTTTAAAAATGTGATTCCCCTTTCAGTTGAAATGGGGTATTATAATACCATAGAAGAGGCGGAAGCTTTTTTTAACTTGGAAAGTTATATGTTTCAAAGTGTTATTGGAGCTTTGATCATGGGGGTGGTAACAGGAGCTATCATCGCAACAATTCAACATTTTAAATTTACCATTAGAAGAAAGCAGGAGGAAGGTGTTTCTAATGGCTAACTTTTGCTGATTATTTCTTTAAATATAGCCATACCTTCAGTTACAGGTTTGGCTATTTGTTTAAATTGAGATAGGCGGAACTCATCGGCGTGAGGATCGATGAGGTAACTTGGAGTACCCAGTGGGTTGTAGTGCACTAAACTCGCGGCCGGGTAAACTTGCAGAGAGGTACCTACAACTAAAAACAAATCGGCCGTGCTTACTATATCTGCAGCTTGGTCTAGGGCAGGAACCGCTTCTCCAAACCACACTACATGAGGGCGTAAAGGGTAGCCGTCAGGACATACATCGCTTTGTTTTACCTCTGCTTTGTGCCAATCGTAATAGGTTTCTTCCTGTTTGGGTCCACTGCTTTTTACCTTCATGATTTCGCCATGCAGGTGCAGTACATTAGTACTTCCCGCTCTTTCGTGAAGGTTGTCTATGTTTTGAGTGATTACACTTACTTTAAAATCGTTTTCAAGTTCAGCTAAGATGTGATGGCCTTCGTTCGGGTTACATTCCATACATTGCTTCCTGCGCATATTGTAAAACTCGGTAACCAGCTCAGGGTTTTTAGCCCAAGCCTCCGGAGTGGCAACTTCCTCAATTTTATATTGTTCCCATAATCCGCCTGCGTCTCTAAATGTCCCTAGTCCGCTTTCTGCGCTCATGCCCGCTCCGCTTAATACTACTAAATGTTTCATGTTTATTTTTCTTCTTTTTCGAGTAGCCTTTTTCTTAATCTACTTAAAGATTCAGGGGTAATACCGAGATAACTAGCAATTTGATGTTGGGGGACGCGTTGAAACAATTCGGGCTTTTGAACCAATAAGTTTTGATAGCGTTGTGCCGGACTCGATGCTATAAATTGGGCAAATTCTCGCTGTAGTTTGCCTGTGTTTTTTTCAACTTCTTTTCGAATGATGTGTTCTAATCTAGGAATTTGTTGACACATGGCCAATTCTATACTTTGGCTTCCAACGGTGACCCAGGTATCTTCTGCGGCAATGAGGTTTTGCTGTGCAGGACTTTGTTCTAAAGCGCTTGAGAAAGCATTTACAGGATCGTATTCTGTGTAAAATGCCGTTGTTTTCTCCTCGCCTTCTTGAAGATGGTATTCGCGAATAGTTCCCTCAAGAACAAAATAACAATGTTGCGAAACTTGTCCTTCTTTCAGTAAAAACTCCCCTTTTTTAAACAGCTTGAGGGTGGAGTTGTCTAAGATCAATTGGGTTTCTTGAGGGGTGAGCATGCCAAATTCGCCTATGAAATTTTTTAATACTTCTCGTGCCTGTGCTTGTGTAGAATTTGTCATGACCATTGCTTTCTGATTTAAAGTTAAGAACTTTCCTTGGAAGCTTATGTAAAGGATTTTATCATTTCTAAAAATAACCCTAGCGCATGAATGTGTTTAAATTAAATATACCTGCAGTACGACTGGTAATCTCTCAGCTATTTTGTTAATTTTAGGCGCTTACATTAGAAAGAAAAAAACACATGGCTAAGATAAAAAAACAAGATGCATTAGACTATCATTCAATGGGGAAGCCAGGGAAGATAGAGGTGATTCCAACTAAACCTTATTCATCACAACGCGATTTATCGTTAGCGTACTCTCCAGGGGTTGCAGAGCCTTGTTTGAGAATTGCAGAAAACAAAGAAGACGCATATAAATATACAAGCAAGGGAAACCTTGTAGCAGTAATTTCCAATGGTACTGCAGTTTTAGGTTTGGGAGATATAGGTCCTGAAGCCTCAAAGCCAGTGATGGAAGGAAAAGGATTGTTGTTTAAAATCTTTGCGGATATTGATGTATTTGATATCGAAGTAGACGAAACAGATCCTGAAAAATTCATTCAGACAGTTAAAGCGATTGCTCCAACTTTTGGAGGGATTAACTTAGAAGATATTAAGGCTCCAGAAGCCTTTGAAATAGAAAGAAGATTAAAAGAGGAATTAGATATTCCTATTATGCACGATGATCAACACGGTACAGCAATTATTTCTAGTGCGGCCTTGTTGAATGCTTTGGAGTTAGCTGGGAAAGAAATCAATGAAGTGAAAATTGTTGTTTCTGGAGCAGGTGCTTCTGCAATGTCTTGTGCGAAATTATACTGTGCTTTAGGGGCAGATATTAACAATATTCACATGTTTGACAGCAAAGGTTTGTTGTCTAAAAAGCGCGAAGGATTAACGGGGAACAAAGCGCATTTTGCCGTACATGATTTCGATATGGATATCGCTGAGGCAATGAAGGGTGCAGATGTATTCTTAGGATTGTCTAGAGGTGGAGTAATATCGAAAGATATGGTGAAATCTATGGCGAATGATCCTATCGTATTTGCATTGGCGAATCCTGAACCAGAGATTCCTTACAAAGAGGCAATGTCTGTAAGAGAAGATTTAATCATGGCGACAGGACGTTCTGACCATCCTAACCAAGTGAACAATGTATTAGGTTTCCCTTTCATTTTTAGGGGAGCTTTAGATGTTAGAGCAACGGGTATTAATGAAGAAATGAAATTGGCAGCTGTTCATGCAATTGCTTCCTTAGCAAAGGAGTCGGTTCCGGATGAGGTAAGTGAGGCATACGGTGAGAAGAGTATCGTTTTCGGTAGAGACCAATTCATTCCAAAACCATTAGACCCTCGTTTAATTTACTACGTTGCGCCAGCAGTTGCTAAGGCAGCAATGGATTCTGGTATTGCAAAAGAACCCATTGAAGATTGGGACGCATACGAGTCAGAATTGAAGAAGCGTTTAGGATTGGATAATAAATTGGTAAGAAACATTACCGATAAAGCAGAGCGTAATCCAAAACGTGTGGTGTTTGCCGAGGCAGATAACTACAAGATCTTAAAAGCGGCGCAAACGGCCTACGAAGAAGGTGTTGCCTTCCCAATATTATTAGGTAGAAAAGATAAGATAGAGGAAATGATCCATGAATACAGCATGGAATTCCCTGAAGTTGAGATTATCGACCCTAAGGCAGACGAAGAAAATAAGCGTCGTAAAGAGTTTGGATTGAAATTCTTTGAAAAGAGAAAACGTAAAGGATATACAGAATTTGAAGCAATTCAAATCATGCGTGAGCGTAACTACTTTGGTTCTATGATGGTGGAAAGTGGTCAGGCTGATGCGATGGTTTCTGGTGCTACACGTAGATATGCTGATGTATTAAAACCAGCGTTGAAAGTGGTTGGAACACAAGAAGACGTAAGTAAGGTTGCAGGTATGTACATTTTAATGACGAAGAAAGGACCTCTTTTCTTGGCCGATACTACTGTAAACTTTGATCCAACAGCAGAGGAAATTGCAGACATCACAGATAACGTGGCGCGTACAATTAGAAAACTGAAAGTACACCCGCGTATCGCCTTATTGTCTTACTCTAACTTTGGTTCTGCGCCAGGTAAGGATTCTAACAAGATGGCTGAAGCTACACGTATCATTCACGAAAAATACCCAACACTTTCTGTGGATGGAGAGATACAAGCCAATTTTGCTTTGAACAATGAATTGAAAATGGAGAAATTCTCTTTCTCAGATTTAGCCAACAAAGAAGTAAACACGTTGATTTTCCCAAATTTATCGGCAGGTAACATTGCTTATAAATTAATGCAGGAAATGACAGAAGCAGAGGCTATAGGTCCTGTTTTAGTAGGTTTGAAAAAATCTATACACGTTTTACAACTTGGTTCGTCTGTAAGAGAAATAGTGAACATGGTGAAAGTTGCCGTTGTTGACGCCCAAAACAAATAATTATGATTACACACCTGAACGGGAAATTAGTAGAAAAGAACCCCACCAACCTCATTATTGAGTGTGGTGGGATAGGATATGAAGTGAAAATTTCATTGAATACTTTTTCAGCCATCAAAAGTGAGGAAGCCATCAAAATTTTTACCCAATTTGTGGTAAGAGAGGATGCTCAAATCTTATATGGATTTGCTACAACGGATGAGAGAGAAATGTTCAATCATCTAATTTCTGTTTCGGGGATAGGACCGAACACGGCGATGATAATGTTGTCATCTTTGCTTCCTTCTGATATTGCTCAGGCCATCGTAAGTGAGGATGTAAACACCATTAAAAGTGTAAAAGGTATAGGTGCCAAAACAGCTCAACGTGTAATCGTTGACCTCAAGGATAAAATGGCCAAATTCGAATTTTCTTCGGATAATATTTTTGTTGAGAACAATACGAAGCGCTTTGAAGCGTTAACTGCATTAGTCTCATTAGGTTTCGATAAGAAAGCTGCTGAAAAAGCGTTGGATAAAGTATCGACCGGTGAGGAAAGTGTTGAGGAGTTAATTAAGCTCTCATTAAAAATACTTTAAGCTGATTATTAACTGTGAGAAATAGATTTACCTTTCTAAAATTTGCCTTAATTGGTATTGTTATAGTATTGTTCGGATCGCACGCCTCAAGAGCGCAAACGCATCCAGACAGTATTGAGCTACAGTACGAAATTGAGAACCCAATTGATCCTACTCAAAATAATCCTCAAAGTTTTGATTTAGGGGATCCTTCGAATGTAGAATTGATTATAGAGTATGATCCCGTAACTGGAAAATATGTTTTCCGTGAGAAAATGGGTGATTTGGATTACAGAAATCCTTCTATGATGACCTTGGAGGAATACATCGAGTATGAGCGCCAAAAAGAAATGCGCGACTACTGGAAAGAAAAGGTTGAAAATCAAAACCAACAAGGACAACCCTTAGAGATTCCTATTAAAATTGAAAGTCCAGGTTTTGCCAATGTTTTTGGTTCAGATGAAATTAATATTCGTCCACAAGGGGCAGTAGAACTTTCTTTTGGGGTTGCTGCTTCTCGTTATGACAATCCAGTATTACTAGAACGTCAAAGAACTTTAGTGCGTTTTGACTTCCAACAACGTATTCAGTTGAACTTGGTAGGACAGATTGGGGATAGAATGAAGTTGGGTGCATCTTACAATACCGAAGCACAGTTTCAATTTGATAATGTTACCAAATTAGAATACACAGGAGACGAAGATCAGATCATTCAAAAATTAGAGGCGGGTAACGTTTCTATGCCTTTGAATACTTCATTAATTCAAGGTTCACAAACCTTGTTTGGGGTAAAAACAAGAATGAAATTTGGTCGTTTAACGGTTGATGCCATTGCAGCATCCTCTAAAGGTCAAAAGCAAACGATTAATATAGAAGGTGGTGCGCAAATCAAGAAGTTTGAATTGAAGGCAGATAACTACGAGGCCAACCGTCACTACTTCTTAAACTATTACCATAGAAATCACTACGACGAAGCATTGGCGACTGTACCTGTGATTAATTCTATCGTAAACATTACACGTATTGAAGTTTGGGTAACCAACCGTCAGAATACAGTAGACAATACAAGAAATATTTTAGCCTTCACCGATTTAGGGGAAGGACAACAAGAAAACTGGGAAGGAGCTCCGGGATACGGAAATACCCAAAACCAAGCCTTGCCGGATAACGAAGCCAATGCTCTTTATGAGTGGGCGTCGGGCAATGCAGCTATTCGTTCTTTCAACAATGCTGTGGTAACACTTTCAAATCAAGTAACTGCTCCAGGGCCATTTAACCAAGCCATGGAATATGAGAAAGTTGAGAATGCAAGAAAATTAACGACAAACGAATTTACTTACAATGCGCAGTTAGGGTATATCTCTGTGAACATACCCTTGAATTCTGATGAAGTATTGGCCGTTGCTTACGAGTATACCTATGGAGACAGAGTATACCAAGTGGGTGAATTCTCAACCGATGGTGTAGAAGGTCAGGATGCTTTAATCTTGAAATTATTGAAACCAACCATTACGAATCCTCGAAACAAATTATGGGATTTGATGATGAAAAACGTTTATTCTATTGGTGCTTACCAAGTGAGTCAAGATGGATTTAAACTGAATGTTTTCTACAACAACCCAGAAACATCTTTACCGATTAACTTTTTGCCTCAAATAGACGACAGACAGTTGGTAGACGTGATTGGGATGGATAGGTTGAATCAAAACAACCGTGCACAACAGGATGGGGTCTTTGACTTTGTGCCGATTAATTTCACCAATAACATGGCGGTGAATGGAGGTACAATCAATACCCGTAATGGTAGAATTTACTTCTCCACCATAGAACCTTTCGGAAAGACCATTCGAAAAGAGATGGAAGATGAAGGTATTGCTCAGGTAGTGATAGACAATGTTGTTTTTGAAGAATTATACGACAGTACTCAAATCGCAGCAGAACAGATTCCAAGTAAAAACAGATTCCTCTTTAAAGGAGAGTACAAATCTTCCGTTTCCTCTGATATTCCATTGAATGCCTTAAACGTGCCAGAAGGGGCAGTAACGGTAACAGCAGGAGGAATTCGTTTGGTTGAGGGGCAAGATTTTACCGTGGATTATAACTTAGGTAGAGTTAAAATATTAAATACAGGGGTGTTAGAGTCGAATACACCTATTCAAATTGATATTGAAAGTCAATCCGTTTTTGGTTTCCAATCCAAAACTTTAATGGGAGGTCATGCCAACTATATGTTCGATCCTGATTTTAACTTAGGAGCTACGTGGATGATGATGACTGAAAAACCCATTACTCAAAAGGTAGATTATGGAGACGAGCCGTTTAGAAATAATGTAATAGGGGTAGATTTGGCCTTAAGAAGGGAAGTTCCATTACTTACAAAATTGGTGGATTTATTGCCTGTGATTTCAACGAAAGCTAAATCTACAATCAACGTTACAGCAGAAGCAGCCCACTTAATTCCAGGAACGCCGAGAGCGGTAACGCGACAAGGTATTTCATACGTTGATGATTTCGAAGGGTCTCAGTCGACAATTGATTTGAAAAGTAATTACACAACCTGGAAGTTGGCCTCTATTCCTCAGGGACAAAATGCTTTATTCCCAGAAGCATCTTTAAAAGATAATTTGGCGGCTGGTTACGGTAGAGCCCACATGGCTTGGTATGCTATTGAACCGCTTTATTATCGTTCTGATAACCAAACGCCTGATCACATTGTGCAAAACCCAGAGTTGATTGAGAACGATTTAACGTGTGTGGTTTCTCAGGGTCAATTGTTCCCTAATTTGAATTTACCGATTGGTTCTATTCCTAACCTTACGGTGATGAATTTAGCGTATTATCCTAAGGAAAGAGGGATGTACAACTATGATACGACCAATACTGTAGACCAGAATGGTGATTTCACCAATCCTGAGGAACGTTGGGCAGGTATCATGCGTGCTTTAACCACGACAAACTTTGAGCAAACAAATATTGAGTACATCCAATTCTGGATGATGGATCCTTTCTGTAAAGATCAAGAAGATTTTGATCCAAATACTCCGCACAGTGGTGGTGATTTATATTTCAACTTAGGGAATATATCAGAAGATATTTTACCGGATTCAAGAAAAGGATACGAAAGTGGATTACCTACACCAGATGCTGTAAATACAAATAATATAGATACCACGAACTGGTCAAGATTGTCTTCTTCTCAAGTAATTGTTAACGCCTTTGATCCGAACACAGCTTATAGAGAATTCCAAGATTTAGGTTTGGATGGATGGAACGACGATCAAGAAAAATCCGCTTATGCGAGTTATGTGAATTGGATCAATTCTTCCAATTTACCGGCAGCAGTTAAAACTGAATTATTGAGTGATATCTCTAACGATAATTACAACTTCCACAGAGATGATGCTTATGATGCACAGCAATTAGACATTTTGGATAGGTATAAAAACTTCAATAAACACGAAGGAAATTCACCTACTCCAGAAATGTATGCGGCCCAAAATGCAGACGGATATCCAACCTTATATTCTATTACTCCAGATATTGAAGATATCAATGCAGACAACAATTTAGGGGAGTCTGAAGCATATTTCCAGTACAAAGTTTCTTTGCGTCAGAATGATATGCAAGTAGGTAAGAACTACATTATTAATGAAAGATCTTACCAAGATGGAAACCGTACTAGAAAATGGTACCAGTTTAGAATTCCAGTGAAAAACCCAGATGATGTAATCAACGGAATTACAGATTTCAGGTCTATACGTTTCATGCGTATGTTCATGACGAACTTTAACGAACGTACAATTTTAAGGTTTGCCAAATTAGAATTTATTAGAGGAGAATGGAGAAGGTATACAGAAGATCTTAAGGCTCCGGGAGATGGAGTGCAGGTAGATCCAAATGCTACCAACTTCAATATTGGTGCGGTAAATATTGAACAACACGATCAGCGTTTACCTATTCCTTATGTAACGCCTCCGGGCATCTCAAGAGAGATAGACCCATCACAAACATACCAACGTCAATTAAACGAACAAGCACTTACCCTTGAGGTATGTGAATTAGAAGATGGTGATGCCAGAGCAGCGTACAGGAATGTAGAGTTTGACGTGAGGAACTACGAAAAGCTGAAGATGTTTGTGCACGCCGAGGGAGATCAATTCCAAGCTCCGTTGAATGATGATGATTTAACCGTCTTCATTCGTATGGGTACAGATTTCGATGAAAACTATTACGAGTACGAAATCCCTCTAAAAGTTACAGCTTTTAACCAAAGTGCCTCTCCTTTACAGGTTTGGCCAGAAGAGAATAACATAGAAATCGTATTCGAAGATTTACTGCAAGCTAAAAAAGAAAGAAACAACTTGGCAGATGTTCCAGGTAGTTCAATTTCTAAAACAGTAGAATATGTAGTACCAGACCCGAATGATGCTACCAAACTCATTAAGGTGAAGGGTAACCCTAACTTACAAGGTATGCGTACCTTGATGATAGGTGTGCGTAATCCAAGGCAAAACGCGGATCACCCATGGAATGACGATGGTTTCGCAAAATGTGCTGAGATTTGGGTGAATGAGTTGCGTTTGTCTGACTTTAATAGCTCAGGAGGATCTGCAGCCTTGGCTCAAGTGCAAATGCAGTTGGCGGATTTCGCTAACGTAAACGTTGCGGGGACTTACAGTGGAACAAACTGGGGAGCTATAGACGCAAGTGTTTCTGAACGTCAACGAAATACACAGTATTCATTTGACTTCTCTACCAATGCACAGTTAGGTCAATTCTTAGGTAAGAAAGCTAGAATTTCGGTTCCTTTCTATTACTCTTATTCTTTAGGAGTTGTTACGCCAGAATTTGATCCATTCAACCCAGATATTAAGTTGAGTGAATATAGCGTTAACGAACGTAAAGAAAGAGCCAGAAAAGGACAGGATTATAGTTTGACCAAATCTTTCAACTTTACCAATGTAAGGAAAGAAAGAAAACCCGGTAAAGACGTTCACTTGTGGGATATTGAGAACTTTTCTTTGTCGTATGCCCAGAGTGAACAATTACTAAGAGACTTTAATACAGAGTACGATAGAACAAACATCTACAGAGGTGGATTGAATTATACCTATTCGGGTACACCTTTGCTTATTGAGCCTTTGAAGAATGTAAGTTTCTTGAATAAGTCAGATTGGTTGAGAATTATTAGAGATGCACATTTCTATTTAGGACCAAAAAGTATAGGTTTCCAAAACGATTTAATGCGTTCTTACAACGAACGTAAAATTAGAAACAACTTGGGTACAACTTTCGAGTTTCAACCTATCTACTTGAAGAACTTCACGTGGCAAAGAAGGTATAACATGCGTTATGATATTACCAAAAACTTGAAGTTTAATATTACAGCCAATAACAATTCAATTTTCGATGAGCCAGAGGGTCAGGTAGACAGGCAAGAAGCACCAGGTTTGTACCAGCAGTTTAGAGATTCTATTCGTTCGCAGATGAATACTTTAGGTAAGACCATGCGTTATAATCATGACTTTGATTTCACCTATAAATTACCGCTGGATCAAATTCCGGTATTGGATTTCATGAATACGAATGTTCGTTACACGGGAGGATATGAATGGCAACGTTCATTACTGGGACAAGAAGACTTTGGAAATACGATTCAGAATTCGCGTAACATAAATATCACTACACAAATGAACTTGAATACGCTGTACAACAAAGTAGAGTTGTTCAAAAAAGTGAATTCAGGTGGTAGCTCAGCGAGATCTCCAAGAAGAAGTATCCGTGGTGGGGTAGGACCAAAACGTCCGTCTCAACTTAAGGTAGCTGACACGGCAAATATGACGCCGCGAGAATTGAAAAAATGGGAGAAGGAACAAGAACGTGAAAAGCGTAAAGAAGAAAGAATAGAAGAAAACCAAGAGAAGTTTAACCAAGATTTCCATCCAGTTACAGGATTCTTGGTAAGAGGTTTAATGAGTGTAAGAACGATTTCAGGATCTTATACCTTGAACGATGGTAGTTTATTACCGGGGTACAACCAAGAAACAAGAATATTAGGTTTCTCTGAAAATTATTCAGCGCCAATGGCCGGTTTCTTAGTGGGTAAACAACAAAGAGATATCTGGGGTCGTAGCAATGGCTTTTTACTGGCACCTACGGCAGAAGCCAATGGTTGGTTGGTAAATAATCCAATGTTGAATTCTCCGCATACGATAACACATTCGCAAACCATTACAGGTAGAATGAGTTTAGAGCCGTTGAAAGACGTGAAGATAGATTTAACCATGAACAGAAGTTTTACGGAAAACCAATCGGAATTCTACAGAGCAGATTCTTCAGGTGTGTTCTCTCCTCAAGGTAGGTTTACAAGCAATACATTGACGTATTCTACGATTTCTATCGGAACGGCATTTAATGATTTGTATGACGAGAAATACTCTTACACTTTCGATAAAATGAGAGAGGATAGATTGTTAGTCTCGCAACTGCTAGGAGAGGGGAATCCAAATTCATCAGTAGATTCTGCAGGTTACTATGATGGTTACTTTGGCGGACAGCAAGATGTTGTTATTGGAGCCTTCTTAACGGCATATTCAGGAAGAAGTATCAACGATAAAAATGTTAACCCTATCCGTAATATTCCATTACCAAATTGGAATGTTACCTATAATGGACTGTCGAAATACAAGTTCATGAAAAAACATGTGCGTAACTTCACAATTCGTCATGGATATTCTTCAACGGTTGCCGTAACAGGAATGCAAACGAACTTGAATGCTGATATCGTAAACGGATCTCCAACATCACGAGATTTAAAGAATAACTTCATTTCTGCGAAGCAAATTCAGAACGTAAGTTTGATGGAAAGTTTCTCTCCATTAATTGGATTTGATGCTACCTGGAAAATTGGTAAAAACGGATTGTTAACGCGATTTGAAATCAACAAAGATAGATCAGCTTCACTTTCATTGGCGAATAATCAAATTACTGAGACTTTAGGAAATGAAATCATTATTGGTTCAGGGTACAAGTTTAGCGATGTTCAATTGCCATTGAAGTTTGGTGGTAAGCGTGTGCAATCTTCAGATGTGAATGTGAGGTTTGACTTCTCAATCAGAGATAACTTTACAGTAATTAGAAACATCGTATTGGATGAGACGCAAGCAACGGCCGGACAAAAAGTAGTGAAGATTTCTGCTTCTGCAGATTACCAATTCGGACAAAACGTAACGGTATCTTACTACTACGATCAAACGATTACAGATCCAAGAGTTGCTACTTCTTACCCAACAGGTAACATGAGTACAGGATTAAGATTAAGATTTAACTTAGGTGGATTATAATATTAGAAGAGCACAACCAGGTGATGAGACAGGAATTCATCGCCTGATTGTTGAATTAGCAGTATACGAGAACGAACCAGATGCCGTTTTCAATACTCCAGAACAATTAGCCATAGACATTTTTGAGCGCAAAGTGTGTGAATCATTTGTGGTAGAATATCAAGGAGATATTATTGCCTACGCTATTTTCTACACCAATTATTCTACTTGGAATGGCGCATGTATTTACCTCGAAGATATTTGTATTACAGAAGAGCACCGAAGAAAAGGAATTGGTGTACAACTCTTCCAAAAGGTGGTAGATGTTGCCAAAGAGCGCAAAGTACGTCGCATGGATTGGCAAGTGCTAGACTGGAATACACCCGCAATTAAATTCTACGAAAAAATTGGCGCAACTATCGATAAAGAATGGTACAACGGACGCCTATTTTTTAACCAATAAATAACACACTTTAATTTTCCTTAATCCTATCTTGTAGAACGAACAAGACGCCGTTCTAATCGTTTTAAAGAATATGGGAAAAAAGATAGTTATTGCTGGTGGGAGTGGTTTGGTAGGTCAAGCTCTTCAAGATTATTTAAGAAAAGAAGGGCATCAAGTTTATGTCCTTTCGCGTAAGGAGAAATCAGACCCCAATTACTATTATTGGAACCCATCCCTGAAAAAAATAGACGCTAATGCTATTGAAGGTACGCAGGTACTAATTAACCTATCGGGTCAAGGTATTGCCGATAGCCGATGGACAGAAGCGCGTAAAAAAGAATTGTTATCATCTCGGGTTGTACCTACACAATTTCTCTTTAGTGTTTTTCAGCACAGTAATACCTTAGAACAGTACATCTCTGCATCTGGAATTAATTGTTACCCCTTAAATAATTACGATAAGGTATATAAAGAAGAAGATGCTTACGGCGATGATTTCCTGTCTCACATTGTAAAAGAATGGGAGAAAAGCGCAGATTTGTTTCAATCGATTTGTAAAGTAGCTAAACTCAGGACTTCTGTTGTTTTAACACCAACTGGAGGAGCGCTAGCAACAATTGCAAAACCAATTAAACTGTATGTGGGTTCACCCTTGGGAAGTGGAAAACAATGGATGCCTTGGATTACGATCACCGATTTAACACGTATGTTTGGTCATGTCATCCAGCAAGAGTTGTCGGGTACCTATAATGCCATAGCCAATGCAAATACCAATAAAGATTTTACCGAGAAATTGGCAAAAGTCCTACATAAACCCTTGGTTCTACCCAACGTTCCAGGATTCGTATTGAAGCTTGTCCTAGGAGAAATGTCTACAATGGTGTTAGAAGGAATTCAGGCTTCAAATGAAAAGGTCAAGGCTAAAGGTTTTACCTTTAAATACAAAGAATTACCGCAAGCCCTTGAGCACGTTTTAAAAGGTGCTTAGGCCGCTCCCTCCTCCATGAAATTGAGGAGGTGGGGCTATCCATTATAGTCCCAAAAAGTGCACTTAAGTCGCATTGCACTTCAAGTCTACTTCCTTTGGTCGTAGTCTTTTAGCACATGCTTACTAAAGTACACTTCTCGGGCGCTGCCATTGCTATCCCTAGCGGTTTTACAAAGCGAGTTTAATTCCGAATTGTAAGGAAGTTCTTTGTGGTGTACCAGGGAATCCTCCTAAACTCATGTTTACCTCGAGTTTCTCGGTGAATTTATAGCCTGCACCCATGTAAAAACCTCTGCGTGCGTCGTATCCTGCGGTTAGTGAGTATTTGTTGTTAAACAAGAGATTTGCTTCCAAAGAGCTCGAATAATTCGATAACACTAAGTTCGTAGTAAGTTTGAATTGGTCTCTGTCAATGATGGTTTGTTGATACAAGAGGTTGATGAGCTGATGTCGGTCCGTACCGTATTCTTCAAACCTCAAACCATATTCAGCACCTACTTTAAAACGCTTGCCTGCATAGAGAGCGCCAAAACGCGTGGTATGTAAGCTTCTCGTAGAGGAATTATAGTTGTTTAGGTTCGAAATGTATGAATAAGAGGTGCTGGCTTTGCCATAACCCACACCGAAATTTAAACTGTGACCGTTATTGAGTTTGGCCTGGTAGCTTAAACCAATTTCCTTACGATGATGGGCATAAAAGAAGTTCTCAGAATTTTCAAATTGACCAGAAAGACTAAAATTACTTTTTCCCAAACGGGTTTCAAAGAGTAGGGAACTGTTGCTACCGTATTTTGAATTGAGAACAGCACTGTAGTTAATTTGACCACCATCTAAACCGGCGTGTGCTACATTAAATGAACTTAGCCTGTTGTGTGCCATGGAATTGTTCATGTTCTGGGCATGTGCACCAAACCCGAAAAATAAAAAGGCTACTAGGAATTTTAAAGATTGCATAATTTATGTTTTCCATAAGACCCTTATGCTACCCTTTAGTTACTGCGGTTTTTGTGAAGAAAAGTTAAAGTGTATTTTGGAGCTGTTTAAAGCTTTGTAAAGGATGTGCTGACTGCCAAATACAACCCAAAACAGCAAAATGATGAAAGCCAAACTCTTTTGCATTGCTCAGGTTTTCAGGATGAATTCCTCCCAAAGCGATTATTCTCTGACGCAAATTCGTGTCTAAATGTTGGATAGATAAGTTCTCTTTACGCTTGTATCCGTCTTTAGAAATTGATGGAAAAACCGGACTTAAATACACCTCCTCAAAACTTTTTAGCTTTTCCAAAGCTTCTTCAACGCTGTGTGCTCCCGTTGTTTTGGCTTTAAAATGTTCATTGGGTAGATCTTGATTTCTAAGGTGCAAATGAATTGTTGGAAATTCCTCTTTTAAGTCGTGATATTGATGGATATAAACCCTGTGAAGGTGTTCTGTAGGGATTGCGTTCAAATAGGCTTTATAGTCGTTCTTTGTAGCCCCTGGTTTACGCAGGTGCAAACGTTCCAACCCTGCCTCAAATAGAGCACATACAATCTCCATTTCTTGGGGATGATCTTGTTCTGGAGTGAAGAGGACGAGCATAGTATAAAAATAGAAAGTAAATCAAAAAACGCCGCATAAAGCTATGCGGCGTTTGATATTTTCTTAAAGTATTAGCTTACACTAATTTTTCTGGTTCTAAGTACAAGTCACCACCTTTTTCGTGGAATTGTTTTGACTTTTCTTCCATACCTTTCTGTAAAGCTTCATCTTCTGAAATTCCGTTTTCCTTTGCGTAATCTCTTACATCTTGAGAAATCTTCATAGAACAGAAGTTGGGTCCACACATAGAGCAGAAGTGCGCCACCTTAGCATTGTCAGAAGGCAATGTTTCATCGTGGTATTCTCTTGCTGTGTCTGGATCTAAAGATAAGTTGAACTGATCTTCCCATCTAAATTCGAAACGCGCTTTAGAAAGTGCATTATCTCTGTGCTGTGCTCCTGGGTGACCTTTCGCTAAATCTGCAGCGTGTGCCGCTAATTTGTAAGTAATCACACCGTCTTTCACATCTTTCTTGTTCGGTAAACCTAAGTGCTCTTTTGGCGTTACGTAACACAACATCGCACATCCAAACCAACCAATCATTGCTGCACCAATACCTGAAGTAATGTGGTCGTAACCTGGAGCAATGTCAGTAGTTAGTGGCCCTAATGTGTAGAAAGGAGCTTCATGACACTCTTTCAATTGCTTGTCCATGTTTTCTTTAATCATGTGCATTGGCACGTGACCAGGACCTTCAATCATAGTCTGAACGTCGTGTTTCCAAGCAATTTTTGTCAATTCACCCAATGTTTCTAACTCACCAAACTGAGCAGCATCATTTGCATCAGCTATAGAACCTGGACGTAATCCATCTCCTAAAGAGAAAGCAACGTCATAGGCCTTCATAATTTCACAAATCTCTTCGAAGTGTGTGTACAAGAAGTTTTCTTTGTGGTGAGCTAAACACCATTTCGCCATGATAGAACCACCTCTAGAAACGATACCTGTAACACGGTTTGCCGTCATAGGAACGTAACGTAAAAGTACACCTGCGTGAATCGTAAAGTAATCTACCCCTTGTTCCGCTTGTTCAATCAAAGTGTCTCTAAAGATCTCCCACGTTAAATCTTCTGCTTTACCATTTACTTTTTCCAAAGCTTGGTAAATTGGAACGGTTCCGATTGGAACTGGAGAGTTTCTTAAAATCCATTCTCTTGTTTCGTGGATGTTCTTTCCTGTAGAAAGGTCCATGATGTTATCAGCACCCCATCTACATGCCCAAACTGCTTTTTCTACTTCTTCTTCAATGGTAGAAGAAACTGCAGAGTTACCAATGTTGGCATTGATTTTCACCAAGAAGTTTCTACCAATGATCATTGGCTCACTCTCAGGGTGGTTAATGTTGTTTGGAATAATAGCTCTACCTGCAGCGATCTCATCACGTACAAATTCTGGAGTAATTTTTCCTTGTGGAGTATTCGCTCCGAAACTATTTCCTGGGTGTTGTTTTGCTATTTCTGTTGCTTCATCAATACGTTGGTTCTCACGAATGGCAATGTATTCCATTTCTGGTGTGATGATACCTTGTTTGGCATAGTGCAACTGTGTAACATTTTTACCTGCTTTTGCACGTAACGGTTTTTTCAAATGCTCAAAACGCAAGTGGTCTAATGAAGGGTCGTTCAAACGCTCTTTTCCGTAGTCAGAAGAAATTTCTGATAACTCTTCAACGTCACCTCTCTTTAAAATCCATTCTTGGCGTAAACGCGGTAAACCTTTTTTAATATCGATTTCTACATTAGGATCAGTGTAAGGTCCTGATGTATCGTAAACTGTAACTGCTTCGTTACTTTCTTTCTTAAATTCTCCGTCAGCAAACATAGGTTTAGAGTCTGTTAACTCTATCTCACGCATCGCAACTTTGATGTCGTGAATTTCACCTTTTACGTATATCTTTTTTGATGCTGGGAAAGGATCTCTAGAAATCTTTTCATCAGTAGTAGGTACTGCTTCTCTCTTCATATTTCCTATGCTTTATTGTTTATTTTATGCTAACCACCCGCCGTCGCAGTGATTACCATAATACTATCTTGTTCATTAATATTTTGGGTCGCCCAATTTGATTTAGCAACAATAGAACTGTTTAATGCCACGGCAATTCCCGTTTTATTATCCATGTTTCTTTCGGCTAAAAAATCTTGAATGTTTTGAGCCTTTGTTTCTATTTCAGCATTGTTGAATTTTACCTTCATGGCGTAAACTTCTACGTTTAAAATAAAGTTTGCTTAAGATAAGCAAAACAAATTAAAATCAGCTTGTACAGAAAAAGAGGGGATGCCCAAAAGAGGAGATGTCCATGCTTTTCCTTTCGTCGGTATTAACCGCATCAAGTTCTGAGGGTTTGTCTCAATCCTTAATAAATAAGGATACCCCTAAAGCTGAGGTACAAAGATAAGTTTTTTTAGAAGATGACAAGCTTGTGACTCACAAACGAGAAGAAATTATTTACGTTTGGCAATTCTAATTTGTTGCCCAAACCCCAAATAGGTATCCTCCCATTTAATAACGTAATTAAAATTAGGGTTTCCTGTGTAAACATGAAATGAATTACCGTCGAATTCTATATACTTTCCATAGGAAGAAGAAACACCACTAATAGTTTCTTCTAGGGTGTAACTACTAAACAGTATAACATCGTCGTAAACTTCATACTTGGGTCTGCCATCACCAGGATAAGTTAGTGAGTTGAAACCTATTTTGTTCGAATTATTTCCAATTGGAATTAATTGATTGTTTTCATAATCGATTTCTGCCAAACGAAAAGCCCCATCGTTAAATGAACCCGAAGCTAGAATTTTATCCTTGTATTTAATAAATTGATAAAATTTATTTGTTCCATTAAAGTTTAAGGTATTCCAGGAGTGGTTAGCCTGGTTGCTAAAATCAACTTGCATTAACTCATAATTAATATCTATAACGAAAAAATTAGCGTTATGCTCTGTGACTTTTCTAATTTGAGAACCCGGTTGTGAATTTGGAAATTCACCGTTGGGAGTTATATTGGGATTAAGATAATCAACCAAGATTTGGCCAGAACTATTGGTAGCGAGAATAACTACTTCACCATTCATTTCTGTGAGCTCTTTAATATTTCTGTTGTGTGGTAAACTTGCTCCGGTTATTGTTTTGTTGATAGGGTTGTAAATGAGTAAATTTTTATAGTTGTTACCATTTTGAATGTCTTTGAACTCAAAATTTCCGTAAACGTAATAAAGACCATCGTGTTTTAGAACCCCAGCGGCGTATTGCCAATAGGACAATTGAATGTCTGAGTTGATTTTAGCTGGATTAAATTCCTTATCAACAAAGTATAGGTTGGCTTGTTGGTTAAAGTTATCTTCGTACACATACATGAGTATGTTTTCTAATACAATGGGAGCATGAATTTTGTGATGAGTATTGGGAAGACTGTCGGGAAGATATATAATCTCCCAATCTTTAGCATAAGGACTTATTACTTCCTTTGTAATCGTCGATTCAACGTCTATTTCTTTCGTGCAGGCACTACTGAGTAAAATAAGTGTTAAAACAGAAAGGACTTTACTTAAAGCGGATGTTGAATAAACCAAAGGAGAAATAAATTTCATAATTCAGATTGTTTTTTAAAAAATAGTGTGAGGCGTAATTAAAAGCTAAGGGATTCATCTTTCGAATACTGTAGTCACCGGAATTCTGTGGTATCAACCACCTTTCAGCTTCTTCCTGTAAATTGTTTTTGTCGGCGAGAAAATTAATTCTCGCACCAACTTCCATAAAGTGTTTTTCTTTTACAATATAACGTTTGCCCAAACCGAGTTTAAATACAATTGAACCCTGTCTAAAGCTACCTGTTTCGTTATAAATAATTCGTCTGTTCTCGTCTTTAAAATCTATTGTTCTATTAATTTTTGAGTGAACTAAACTGTACTGTAATCCAAGGGTTAGCGCTGTGTTAAAAGGTATACGTTTGAACCCAAATCTGAAACCTAAACCGAAATGAAAGAAGTTTGGATTGAGTTGGATGATATCAGGTCCTTGATAATAATAACCATCTATTTGTGTTAAAGCAGACTGGGTAATACTATTTGATGGGAGTTTTTGATACCCTAAGGAAAAATTTAGCCCCAATCGTTTATTGGTGTGCCTATGATAATTTAATCGTATTCCAGGTAGTGTAATAGAACTATCTTGAATACACGATATATCGTTAAGAATTATTGGTGATTTTGTATTTGCAATTAAGAGCTTTTTCCAAAAAATAGAGTATATCTGACTTTGATTTATTTTAGAAAGAAAAGGTAAATTAAAATTTTGGTTGAGTTCTATACTCCAAAAATTTATATGTACTGATTTTTTAACTTCTTGCCCATAGCTTATAGGAATCACTATGGATAGTAAAATAAATAGCTTGATTTTTAATATCATGTTTCTTTCTTTTGTTACAACCATATACCTCATACATTTCAATGGTTTTGAACTTCAGATTATAAAGGAGTGAAGTGTTCAAAAACTTGTTGGTTTCATCATTTTTAATGTGTCTAGCTATAAATTGGGGATATTAACTTTACCCGTTCAGCATTGAGAGATATTTTATGTGAAATTTGAGTGGTATAAATTATTTATCCAATTGAAAACTTAAAAGACTTCCCCCACCCGTTGCCAATAAATAATATTTTTCATTGAAATATTCTAGATCTCTAATTGCATCAGTAGTCCTTAACAAGATCTTGAATTCATCTTCTTCTAAATGCATTAATAAATCTCTGAAATAATAACTTTCACTTGTAGCATTCGCTTCATCCATAACTGTATTGGTAACAAAAGATCCGTAGATAAATAATTCCCCGTTGATAACTTCAAACCTTGGAGATATATTATGGTTGTTAAAGGATGAAGAAGCTAAATTAACATTCGCGAAATATTCTAGGTTTTGTATGTATGGAATTTTACCGGATAAATAAGGACTAAAGCTATTAGCACTTGTATTCAAACGAACGATGTGATTAATTTCTCCATTAATATCAAGTTCTCCTAAGGCAATGATTTCTCCTTGGTACTCTACGACATCTACGAATAAATCATCCATGCCCTGATTCATGGCTGTCCAACTGCCTGCACCATTGGTTTTGTAATACAATTGCCCTTCACGGTCGATTACAAATAAGGTGTTATTGAAATTTCTAATCTTATTGACATTGGTAGTAATCCCGTTAAAAGGATTGTTGCTACCTCCATTGATTACATTCTCATAGGAAAATTGTTGTGAACCTTCTACACCGATGGCATATACATTATTCTCTGAAGTCACGAAATTCCTTAAGTATTTATTGTTTGAAACAATGAATTTATAATTGGCTTTAACCAAGTTTTCGGCGGGAATATACTGGGCGTAAAGTTTGCTATCATTGAATGTCTCCTCATGTTCATATTCTAGACCACCAATTAGATGGAAAATACCATTTTGATAAAGAGCATCCGTGAAAACAGAACCGTTATATTGGGAAATCCTATATTCTTGTGCTACAGATTGAATTTCATTCGCTGTATTTATAGTTGAAACGCTGTGGTAAGTTACATTAACGTCATATTCTGAATCACCTTTGAAGAATTGATATTGATGTGCCAACACGAGTTGATTACCGTCTGTAGCCAGTGCTGCAATGGGTGAAGTATTAAAGATATAGTCTGCGTGTTCAATCGTATAATCAATTTGCCTGTAATATTCTGGGTAGGTTTTTGGGGTGATAATTTCCTCTCTACATCCAAATAGAACAAGCGAGAAAAAAATTAGGAAAGGAACTTTATGCATTATAAATTATTTTTTTGAAGTCCTAGTTTTAGGTAGAAATGTAAGATGTCGTATCGTAAGAAGTCTTGATTGAATTTGTTTAAATTACTTTTCGTACTTAAAATCCCCTCATTAATGTATGTTCCTTCTTCAAATTGAAACTGGCTGCCTCCAAAAGCGAAAAACTCAAAGTTGAGTTTAAAACCATAATCCAAAATTAACTTGTCACTTATCGCACGAATAAAGCCCCATCCGATTTCTGCACCTAAAATTTGTGAGTGAGTAGAAACAGGATCATAGGTTTTGACGTAATCATTGAAGGAAACACTAGGAGTAAGTAAGAGTTCTCTATAAATTTTTGATTGAATGTAATTGTAGCTTAAATTGAATAAAAAGTAATGGCCTAGACCTGTTTTGCGTTTAAAGCGTTTGATTCCGAAATCTAGTTTTACCAAATCATTTTTCACCCGAGTAGATTCTATGTATTGATGGTAGATATAGGTGGCGACTCTGTTGGAAGATTCAAGTTCTGTATGTTTTAAACCTGAATAATTTAACCCAATATTTAGACCTAATTTCTTTGTGATTCCACGGATATAGTTTATTGAATATACAGGAGTATTAAGAGCCTTTATTGACTGGTAATAAAGACCCGTCATTTGTTCAGGCATGTTGGTGAAATAAGGAGAGAAACCTTTGAAGGCAATGGGGTTATAATTAATGCCAATTGTAAAGGTATTCGTTTTCAATTGCTGTGCATTACTTAGAAAAATGCATAGTGAAAAAGAGCAGAATAGAAAAAATCTCATAAAGTTTTTTTGGGTGTATATGTAATCAAAAATCTGGGTTAAGGAGTTTATCCAAAAATCTTGAAAATTTCTTTATTTAATACCTACACTGGCAAAGCCTATATTGAAGTAAAATGCAATTCTTCCACATCTATCAATTAAATAATTGGCTGTTGTAGATTTAAAATGATCTTTGAATACAGTTCTATCACCTTCCTGTTTATAAAATTCAGAGCCTTCATTTTCTTCCATTGCATTCTCAGAAAAGAGATTTACGGAAGTAGGGTAGTATTGGTAAGAAATTCCCCAATCAATAAAAAAGTTGTTTCCTATAAGTTTGGTTTTCCCCCAGGTTAACTTTACACCAAAATTAGTCGCATTGCCACTTAAATCTAGATTTTTGAGTGATGAGTTCTCCGAATCTGTTAATACAATGTTGGTTGAACTATACAATAGATTTAAACCAATATACCCCCCAAGAGGTGCGTATTTTTTATGCCTGCGAATACCTAAGTCCAATACGCGTTGATGAGAAGAAAAATAACTACTAGTGTAACCATTTTCAAAATTGGCAATAGTATAGACGTCATATAACTTTTGATTACTAATCTGCGCGAATAACTGCATTCTTTCTCCCAGTTTATATGTTGCTCCGAAGCGTAAAGAAGGAAGGGTTATTGAAGTCTCAGCATTAAGGTTATATTGACTATCGTAATAGTTTGGGTCTCTAAATCCTTTTTGTTCTACCCCTCCAAAAATGCTGAAAGATTGGAAGTTTTGGGCCGTAGAAGTCTGTAGTACGAATAAAGTTATAAGTGCAATTATGATTCTCATGTAGTTAAATTAGTATCAGGTAAAAAAATCCTTGAAGCTCTAAATATATATTTTCTTGAGGAAATAGAGAAGGAAAGTCTCTAATAATCTTGAAGTTGAAAAAAAATCAGGTTTCAGCTCCCTTATCCTTGTGAAATTTATATATTCGCTTTTCATCCAAATAACAAATGAAAAACTTATTAACCTCTTTATCTACGCTGTGTCTACTTTTTCAAGTATTTGCGCAGGACGTTGATTTCAATAATTACAAACCACTAAAAGCAACCGGTGAACTACCTAAAACTTTTGGTTTAACCTATGCCGATAGAGTCGCAGAAGCGAGTTTCCAAAACCTTGATTTAAGTGGTGAGGAACGTCAGTATTTTATTGAAAGAAAATCTTATTCTATCGATCACTTATTGCACTCTGGATTAGTGGTGTATGGTGATCCTTTAACAGAACACATTAAAGAAGTAGCCTCTAAAATATTGTTTAACGATACGGCTCTTTTTAATGATTTGAGCTTTTATACTTTCCGTACGAATGAAGCCAATGCCTTTGTTACTTCAGATGGAGAAGTATTTGTTACCATAGGACTAATTTCTCAACTTACCTCTGATTACGAGTTGGCTTTTGTATTGGCCCATGAAATTAGTCACTACGTAGAAAACCATAATGTTGAAGGTTTTAGAAAGGAAATTGAAATAGAAGAATCTATCAACGGAAATAATTTCGACAGACAGATTAGAGCCTTAAAAGCATACTCAAAGCAACACGAAATTGAAGCAGATGAGTTAGGTTTAAAACGTTACTTAGAAGCTGGTTTTCCACTGGAAGAATTGGTGAATGTTTTCGATATCTTGGCTTATTCTTATTTACCGATTGATGAAGTAGCTTTTGAAAAGGAATATATATCTGGAGAAAATGCTTTTATAGATGAAAGTTTGATGCCTACAGATATCAATGAAATTGAATTTGACGAAGATTACGACGATACTTACCACTCTCACCCTAACATCAGTAAGCGTAAAGATAACTTTGATGAAGAGTTATTGGAAAAGTACATGGACTTTGAGCCAGAGCAAAAAAGAACGTTCAATGCAGAAGATTTCGTAGACATTCGTAGAATGGCACGTTATGAAAGAGTGAACAACTGGTTATACCATTCAGATTTTTCAAATGCAATTTACGAGATTTATATCCTAGAAAATAAGTACGGAAGCAGTTACACGTTCGATTGGATGAAGGCACTTTGTTGGACAAACATTGCTGTTCATGCAAGTCAGGGAAGTAAGAGAGATTTGTATGCTGACTTAGACGAGATTCAAGGTGAAAGCTACACGGTTCATTACCTAATGAAGGAAATGTCAAAAGACCAGTTAGTGGTAATGGCAATGAGAAACTTGATTGATATCCGCAACAAGTATCCTGAAGACAAGGGAATAGAACAAGTTTATAAGAATACTGTAAAGCAGTTGGCTAGACGTTTTAAATCTTTGGATGAGTTTTACTACGATAAAATCAGCGTAAACGATTCAACGGGAGAAGTAGCGGAATCGCCAGAAGTTGATGCTTACATGGATGAAGACTCTGAAGAATTTAAAGCCTTGAACAAATACGAGAAAATCAAGCAAAAGAAAATTAATGCGAAATACGCCAAAGGTGTTGATGAATCTGGAGAAGCGAGTTTAGACTCTACAGACTTCCATTTATTTGCTTTGAAAGATGTTGCCAATGATGATGAGTTCTTGAGACTATTTAATGAGTTGCAGGATCTAGTAGATGAGGATGAATTTGATGAAGATGACGAAGAGAAGGCTGCCGTTGAAAAATTGGTCTTTGTGGAGCCTTTAGCATCTGTTGTTAAAAGAAGAAGATTCTCTTACGAAAGAAACGAAGATGTGAGAAGAAACTTAGGTGATGCGGTTGTTGGATCTGCTCAGTCTTTAGGTTATCAAACGGAATTGTTATCGAAATATAACATGCAAACACTTGGTACGGTAGGTTATAACTCTAAGGCCATGTTCTTGCGTTATTTCTACATGTACTCTGACGCTTCAATAAGTGATTTAATAAGTCCTGATTTCTTGGAGTTAGAAGAATACAAAAGCACATCAGCAAATACAAACATTGTTTTTGCTTACGTAGATTACAACAATAAAAGAAAGTATGATTTAATGATATTTGCCTTTGCCTTTGATTTGGCAACCAATACATTAAAAGAGATTGAGGTAGATACATACAAGCAATACCCACACGTTCCTGTATTGAAGTTGGCATATTACTATGTCTTTGAGAACTTCGGGAAAACAGAAGAGGATGAAGAATAAGCTTGAATGAAGAAATTAAAAAAGGAGAATCCGTTGTGATTCTCCTTTTTTTATGCTGTATAACTCTTAAGGATTATATTTCCAGAGTCCAGAATTGTAACGATTAATAATATAAATTTCATCGTTAAAAACTGCTATATCTTTGACTTTAATATCTGAATCAATCATTATTAATTCGTTGTCTATAACTTCTAGTAAATAGTCATCGTATTTATATTGTCCATTTACTTTAAAAGGGAAGTAACCCCAAATGAATAATCTGCCGTTGCTTACTTTTACGTTGGTATAGTCGTCAGAACCCGTAATGAATTGACTCAAATCACTGTTATTGGTAATCAGCGAAGTTGTTTGAGTTGAAGAAATAATTTCAATAATATGGAGGTTATCGGTGGTATTGGCAAGGGCGCATAACTTTCCTTCATATTCAAATACATTAAAAAATTCGTTGTTCACGTTGGTGTAGTTATTCCAAGTGCTATTAGTCGTGTTGTACTGCAATAATTGATAGTCGTTGGTAAGGGCAAATACCATATCGTTAACGACAAAATAATCCCTAAAACTAGCATTGTCATATAGCGGTAGTTGGGAAAGTCCCGAACAGGTAATACATGCTATCGTTTTGGTTTGGTCTTGTTTTGCTTTAAAAATTGCATACAAGTCTTCTTGGTATTGAAGAATTTTAAGAACCCCTGCAAAGTCATCATTAGAACTGATTAATCCGAGTTCTTTTGTGCACGTGTTGGTAACAGGGTCATAGTAGAAGGCATATTTTTTTTCAGAAAGGTCCGAATTTGCTGTTTCGTAGTTTAAGAATCCATACACCATGATTTTATCTCCAAAAGGAAAGAATCCATTGACCATTTCGTCTAATGAAAAAACGCTGTAGTCGGTAGAATATAGTTCCTGTATTCCGAGTGTTGAATCTTGACTAAAAGGTGTATTAATCACACGAAAGCCGTCGAACATAGACTTACTGCCAACACTACCATAACTTCCTAAATAGAGTTGACTTCCATAAGCTCCTAAACTCGAAGCATAAGTGCGATTTATATTTTCCTGAACAGGAGAGGTCAGAACTACGTGTTCCCAGGTCGTAGGTATTAATTCAATTGTACTTTGAGAGGGAGTTAAAGTATTGTCTTTCCTACAAGCAGAAAAGAAAAGCGAAAGTACAAGAATGTTGAAAAAACACTTATTCATACCTAAATTTTTGGAATCCAATTTTTATGTACAGTTTTAGAAATTCTGTAGAAAGTAATTTTTTGTTGAGGTACTCTACATTATTCGCAGAATATCCAGGTATAAAACCTTCAGCATTAACGGTATTCTTTATCCAATCGCTGTTGTAGGTGTTTTTTGAAAATAAAAACCAAAAAGGGGAAATGTGAAACCCATAATCTAAAAGGAAATGATCACTAATCATTCGCGTAGTACCCATTCCAAAATCAATTCCGTAAAGTATGCTTTCATGATGTTCAGGGTTGAATACTTCAGTATGTTGTATAAACTGACTTCCAAAGGTAGATTTTCTATATATGGAATTAGTTATAAAAGCAGTATTAAAATTCGCGTGAATATAGGTGCCCAAAGGAGCCTTTTGAAGGAAGTATTTGCATCCGATTTGAAGTTGTAAAAGATTGCTGCGTAAGAAGTTGCTGTCTGAAAATGTGTAATTGAGTCCATCAATAGGTTTCTCTTGGATATAAGTGTATGCTGTGTTTCCTAAGGCTCTCCCAAGTAAAGTGACTTGAAGTTGTAATTGACGACTGAGGTTTTTCGAAAGATGAATACTAAGCCCTAAGGGAACGTTTTCCGGGGCTTTGTAAAATCTTGTTTTAAAGTCATCATCATTATCAAAATCATGAATAACGCTTAAGGGTTTTTCTATACCTACACTTAGGTTGAAACTTTTAATATGATGTGTTGATTGCCCCCAACACACCCCTGAACTAAAAAGTAAAACAACAAAGCTTAACTGTAATTTTAAAAGGAAAGATGTGTTTCTTAAAATTGACATTTTAGAAGGTTAGTTTGGCTAAAAATTTACCATTAAAAACAGCACCATAAAGTTCTCCGTTTATTGAAGCAATATCAACAATGTTCATCTCGGTATCTATGATTTCTAAATTTCCGTCTTTGTATCGTGTTGTTGCGTATTTGAAGTCATAATTTCCTGAACTATTCTTTATGTACATCTTCCCCATTATATAAATGTCATTGTTAACCACTCTTACTTTCGGAACATTTTCGAAGTATTTGTCATGATCAAAGGAAGAGTTGAAGTTCTTAGATAGATAAGCCATAATATCAGAGTTCGGAGCCAATGGCTCTAGCTGATTGTTGTTGACATAAGCTAAACTGTAACTTCCATTGTCAAAAGATCCGATGGCGCAAAGATTATTGTTGTATTCAAACATGCGTACAACGGTGTCGGTTTGTGCCATGTTAATGCCAGAAAAGGATGTGCTGTTTGCTACATCGGAATAGTAAACTTTACCTTGATACGTTTGAAGGTAGAACATGTCGTTGACTGCTGTAACGTCGTGTAAATTAATGTTCAGAATATTCGGATAAGGACCTGAGCTGTTAGAACAACTCAAGCAATTTAAGTCATTGGCATAGGCTTCTGTAAATGCCACAACCTCTCCTTGATATTTCATCATAGATTTTACGGCATCCGCGTTAGTTGATAATAGGTTGGTCCCCTTGTTTAAAGTATTGTTGGCAGTATTATACTTAAGATAAAGGTAATCGTCATCATCATACTTCATATCTCCACCAAAATACACGATACCATCCTTTTCTTGGGCATCCGAAATGAAGTCGGAATTAAAATCGGTGTTATCTGCATTGTAAAGAGGACCTATATTGTTTTCGGGGATTATTAAAGTGTTGTTATCTGTTAAAACGATAATCTCAGGTCCACTGCTGTATTTGTTATTTTTGGTGATGTAGAGATTATTGTCGAAAGCAAACAAATGCCTTATAAATTCTTTATTGTAAAAAAAGTCTTTATGGATAATTTCAAAAGTTTTAGCCCCCGTATAATTGTTAGGGTGTTCTCCTAGGGTACTGTCAATTTTCTTTCTACATCCAACCAAAGAAAGACAAGCTAAGAATATGATTTTTGTTAAGTTTTTCATTAGATGTTGAATTTAAAGATGCCAAGTTTGAGGTAAAACTGAAGGTATTCTGCGTTGATAGTTTTGAATTGATGGTAATACATGTTACTAGTAGGGAAATAATCTTTTATTTGATTGTTGTAAAACACTTTACTGTTCCAATTTTTGTCATAGGTTTTATCAGATAAACTAAGGATAGGTTTGCTGTAACGTATTCCGAAATCGGCATAAAAGCGATCTCCAATCACTCTTCTTTTTCCCCATTCTAAGGATAGTCCAAATGCAGAACTTGACACTTTGACGGGGGCATAGTTATAACCTTCGTAATGAAAGGAAGATTCAGAAATGGTTGTTCTGTAAACATCAGAATTTACAGCGTAATAATTTGCATTTATTTTAAAATATCCTCCGATTGGAGTTTTATTAAAGTAGATTTTTAATCCCACACCGGTTCTTATAAACGCCGAATACAAACTGAATTCATCACTTTTTTTTTCATAGACCTCTGAGTCGTATAGGTACTTCTGGGTTTCGATATAACGATCAGTATACGTGGGTAGGTGATGATAAGCAAAATCTAAAGATAGTGCTAGTTTTTTAGAAATGCTGTACTCAACACTTGCTAAAATACCAAGCGGTAGAAAGAATTCGTCCTGTTGATAAGGTCTAATTTCTCCAGCCGGTGTGTTTGTCGAAAAAATATTGGATCCTTTATTTCTTTTCCTAAATCCAGATTCAAGACCTAAATCAAAAGACCATGCTGATAGGTTAGTACTTTTCGTAGTTTGAGCGAAGGTTAAATGCATGCTGAAACAACAGATGAGTAATAGAAGAATTTTGATGTTTTTCATTTTGAGTGTATTCAAACCATTTTCCTTGGTTTTACTTAATACTGGAAACATAAAGTGGTAATTACAATTAGCAGCCTCGAAATTAAGGATTTTTAATACATCCGTAAAGAAGGAGTAGGAATTAATAGGGGCAAATCAATAATAAATTGTTAATTACCAATGTACTTCCAAAGATTATCCACGCTGTGGCTGTTAATAATTAGAATGTCTCCATTTACAGAAATCACATCTTTTATAGGAATTGCAAGGTTGTTTTCGATTACCACTAGCTTGTTTCCAACGTACTCTAGAAGATAATTATCATAATTGGTAGTTCCTCCTACCTTAAAAGAAAAGTCGCCAAAAATGAATAAACGTCCTTCACTTACTTTTACTTTTATTTTGTAATCATTCATGGGGATGCTGTAGAAGTGGTCATCATTTATTGCGATTGGGGCAATTGTTCCTGAATCCGTAATTTCAATAAGGTGATTGCTATAGTTCGCCCAGTTTCCCAATGCACAGGTCATATTGTTGTACTTAAATACATACAAGGTTTGATAATTATTTAAATTTGGAGTGTACAATTGCCATAATGAAGTTGCCTCTTCAAAAACTACCAATTTATGGTTTCCTCCTATCGCATACAGTTGATCATCAACAGCGAAAACATCTGAAAAATTCTCTGAAGATATATCAGGTAAGCTTGTAGATCCATCACAACTTATGCATATCAGTTTTTTTTGATATTGCTCATTTTCGGTAAAGGCAATCAATTCCCCTTTGTAGGTCATTAGTTTGTGAACCTTTCTGGTATCAATGTTATTAAAAAAATGGTTTTCTTCTACTTTGTTTTCTTCTATGTTATAAGTGAAAAGCATGGACGCTTCGGTATTATTTGAAGTGGTGTAGTGCAAATCTCCCCAAACATAAATTTTGTTTTGGAAGTAATGCATTCCACGTATTAAACTTTTGTAGGTAAGGTCATTAATGAATAATTTGTCAAAATCAGCATCAATCGTATCTGGTAGATAAGCGTTATTTAACACTTTAAAGGCTTCGTCCAAGTTTGTAATATCATCATTTGTTCCAGAGAGGTACACTTGTCCATCATGTGAAAGTAAATAGTCATAACTGGGATGGTCATCGTAAGTTTGACCAACATTTTGAACGGGGAGGTGTTGCCAGTTTCCTTGGAGTTTTAAAAAGCTGTTATTGGTGAGCTGGTTGTCCTCTTTGTTACAGCTTAATAGAAAGAGACACATACTCATTAATAAAAGGATAAATCTGATCATATATTTAAGTTTTGTAATCCAATTTTTACATAAACTTTGAACCATTCTTTCGCAAATGATAGTTTATTTAGGTGCCTTAGATTTTCTTCTGAATATCCAGGTGAAATTTGATTGAAATTTATAAAGTCGAGTAAGTATTCGGTTTTGAAGGCTGTTGTTGGTAATGGGAAATAGAATGCATGTATTGTCAATCCGTAATCGACAAAAAAACGATTGGAAATCACTTTACTTTTACCTATTCCAAAAGAAAGGTTTAGCATCTTATTCTTAAGGTGATCGCTGCCAAAAGTACTTTTGGATGAACTGTAAAAAGAGGTGATGGAGGTCGACCGACTTATGCGATTGTTAAGTAATGAATAAGCGACACCGAAGTGGAAATAAAAACCAAGTGAAGCTTTTCTTGAATATTTCTTTAAACTTAAATCTAAACGATAAAAATTTCCAGTAATAAAATGTGCGTCTTTGTAAGTATATTTTACACCATCTAATGTCTGAATGAATTCGGTAGAAAAGTTACTGTTATTTATTTTTCCTGTAGATGCATTTACCTCAACGGCTATGGATTTGGAAATATTTCTGCTTAATCCTAGTCCGTAAACAAGCTTGATTGAATTCCCACTTTTCTCCATGTTTATGGAGGGGGCAGAATCGATTTTACCATTAGGGAATAGGGTGTTTTCTATCGTCAAATGAATCGTTGATTGTTTTAATTTTTTTTGTCCATAACTTTCAGAGCAAAATAAAAGCAAGAGTGCAAATAGGAAATATTTCATAGCATGGGTTGATTCATTAATGGATTCGAAATTAATTAAATTAAATGGGAATTCGTAGATCTTCTCTTTTTACGTTATTGAAGATCCCTTAAAAAAGTGAAAGCTACCAAAGAAAAAATTGTTTTGTTTAAAGAAGTATTTGACGTTAACTTGCTATCATCAATTTAAATACCATGAAAACCACACTATTACTATTCGTTTCAGTTCTGTTTCAGTCATTACTTTTTGCTCAAAATATTGGACCTAAGTTAATTTGGGGAGAAAACAACAACACTTTCGGAGAGTATGCCAAGGCCTATGCTTTTGGTACTGATGTAGTTTTGATTTCTAAAAATTTGTCAACCACAGAGGGTCGGTATATTGTAATGGACGAGAATCTCGATACGCTTGCAAGCAAGGCATATACCTACAGTGAACCTATTTTTTTTACTGAAGGAAAAGCAATCAATGATAGCGTTTTTGCAATTTCGGGAACCACGACAGCCTCAGCCAACCAACATGCTGCATTTGTTTTGTTATTGGATAAGTATGGGAATCTTAAAAATAACTTTGTATTCGATAAAATATCAGATCAAACAGATGCCAACTTAGAGGTGTTTAACGATAGTACATTTATCTTTTCTTATTCAAGTAACGATACAGAGCTTACAACCGTCATGATGCGCCTGGATGGCTCAATACTTTGGACGGATAGAAGCTCCATAACTGGATATATGAATTTAGGTGATATTACTTACGATGGGGGGAATAGTATTTTTTCCTTTCAAAGTTTGAATACAGGAAGTAGATTGGTTGAAATGGATACACTAGGTGTAAAACAAAGGGCGGTTGAAATGGATAATGTAACGGATCCAAGACAAGTTTGTTTCTTTCAAGATAGTATATTCCTTTTAGCCGGA